>JALUXQ010000203.1 GCA_027013265.1 Campylobacteraceae bacterium
TTGAAGTCATAACACCAAACAAAAAAGATAGAGAAATAGTTCACAAAATCATCTACAACGAACTTTGTCTTGGAAAGATAAAAAAGGATTCAAAAAAAAAGTATCTTCGTATCATAAATGAGCTTGAAAAAAATGGAGCCAAAGGTGTGATCCTCGGCTGTACCGAGATAGGACTGCTTGTAAAGCAAAGCGATACAGAGATAAAACTTTTTGATACTACACAAATCCATGCCGAAAAAGCAGTAGGATTTGCGATAGAGTAATGAGTTATATACCGGCTTTTTTTATAGGTGATAGTGATAGTACTATCACTATCACCAGACCCTTAAATCTATCTTAAACAAAAATTACGCTATAATCCCCTCCCAATAAAAAATAAAGAAGAATTTATGCCATTTACAAAATTAGGTTTGTCTAAGCCTATATTAAAAGCAATCCAAGAACAAGGTTATAGCGAGCCAACTCCTATACAAAAACAAGCAATTCCGATTATACTTTCAAAAAAAGATGTTTTAGCTGGAGCACAAACGGGTACAGGAAAAACTGCTGGTTTTACTCTGCCTATTTTAGAGCTTCTTGGTGAACACACTGGCTCAAAAGGAAAACGCCCCGTCCGAGTACTCGTACTTACTCCTACTAGAGAACTTGCAACCCAAGTTCATGAAAGCATAAAAGAGTATGGAAAATATCTACCTTACACCTCTGCTGTCATCTTTGGCGGAGTCGGTATCAACCCTCAAATAGGAAACCTCAGAAGAGGAGTGGATATAATAGTCGCAACTCCTGGCAGACTTTTAGATCACATAGGAAGAAGAACAATAGATCTTTCAAGAGTAGAGTTCTTAGTGCTTGATGAAGCGGACAGAATGCTAGATATGGGCTTCATACACGACATCAAAAAGATACTTGCACTTTTGCCAAAAAAGAGACAAAGTTTACTCTTTTCGGCAACATTTTCAAATGATATAAAAAAACTAGCGGACAACCTGCTAAACTCCCCAAAACTCATTGAAGTAGCCAGAAGAAACACAGCATCAGAGCTAGTAGAACAGCTGGTTCACCCCGTAGATAAAGCAAAGAAAAGGGCACTTCTATCTTCTTTGATAAAAAAAGAAAACTGGAAACAAGTCTTAGTCTTTACAAGGACAAAACACGGAGCAAACAAACTAAGCGGACAGCTTGAAAAAGACGGTATCAGTTCAGCCGCAATCCATGGAAACAAAAGCCAAGGAGCAAGGACAAAAGCATTGGCAAACTTCAAAGCTGGCTCCGTGAGAGTTTTGGTCGCAACTGACATAGCAGCCCGTGGTATCGACATAGATCAACTCCCCTATGTTGTAAACTTTGAACTTCCAAACATAAGTGAGGATTACATCCACCGCATAGGAAGAACAGGGCGAGCAGGCAGCGAAGGTATAGCCATTTCTTTAGTATGTGTAGATGAACTCCAATACTTAAAAGATATAGAAAAACTCATAAAAAATAAAATCCCAAGCGAGATAGTAGAAGGATTTGAGCCAGACCCCACTATAAAGCCAGAACCAATAAAGAAAAAAAGCAACTCAAGAAACAGAAAAAAAACAAGAACTCCACAAAAAGACAACAAGCCAACCACTTCACGCTCACCAAGAAGCAGAGGAAGAAATAGCCGGGCTTAGCTGTTGTTTTATTATCAAATATTAAGGGTCTGGTGATAGTACTATCACCAGACCCCATTTATGTGTTTTATTAAAAAGAAGTCCAAAATTTTTAAGGTGAGCATCTCCGTTTTTTAAAAGATAATTCATAACTACTGTTTTAAAAAATTGTTGCATAGAAGTAGTTTTGTCAGTTGAAAATTGAAGTATTATTTTGGATACTTGCTCATAACTGCCTTGATATTTATTTATTCTATTTTTATCCATCAGTGATAAAACTTCCTCAAATCCTAAAATTTCATTGTTATCAATTATAAACTTTTCAACAAGCAAGAATTTCTTATTTTTAGATAGTTTGATATTTGGTATCAAAACTCCAGCTCTTTGAACAGCTTTTAGTGAAAAATACTCATTTTCTGCCAAATATGGAAACTCGTCACCCCAAGTTTTGATGATATATTCTTTTAAGTCTAAGGAATCTTTATCTTTAACTAAAGCTATTGTTTTTGGTTGAACTCCTGATATAGAGTTTTTATCTAAAAAAGTATTTAACAAGTAATTAAAAGTATCTTTTGTATCATTGTTTAATATCTCATCTATATCAAATGAGGGAAATTTTATATTTTTAAAATTGCTTTTAAATTTTACTCTTGATAAGATGTTAGGTGATAAAAGGGAAAAGATAAGATAGTCATCCATATAACCATACTCTTTAGTCAAAATATTTTTAAATATTTCAAAGAGATAACCTTCAGGTAAAAAAGTTTCAAAATATGGAGGAAATCTATACTCCCAAGTATAAAACTTTCTAGAATTTGGTAGCGATAAAGATATAGAGTTTTTTAGATCAAAATTTATATAGTCCAACAAATATGAGTTTTTATCTTGTTTGAAAGTGGCTATTTTAGAATTTTGTAAAAGTATATTAAACAGTTTTACTTTACCTTATGGGGTCAGGTGATAGTACTTTATGCTATCACCTGACCCCATTTAACCCTCCGCTTTTGTACCTTTGTTGATTTAGGGCCAATAATGATTTAAGTTAATATTTGAATAGAGAGTGGTATAATTAAAGAATTACTCCATAATAAAAGGATTTTTTATGCAAGTAGCGACTTATTTATATAAAGATAATCAGTGGAACAAAAAGCTTGATACCTCTTTAGATTCCAAAAACACGCTAATTTTAATTTTTGCATCATTAGAAGAAGAAAAGGTAAAAGAGGAGCTTTTAAACATCGCTAAACTCTTTCCCTTGTCTATCATTTCGGGTGCATCTACGAGTGGAGAGATATTTGATGATGAAGTTTATGATGATACCATTGTTGTCTCTATCGCAAAATTTCAATCTACAACACTTAAAAATCATGCATGTAAGCCAATTAGCAATGAAACATCCTATGAAGATGGTGTAGATATTGCAAAAGAACTATTTCATGATAATTTACAAGGTATATTTGTTTTATCAGATGGACTTAAAACAAATGGCTCAAAACTCACAAAAGGTATTGCATCTATTGTACATTCGAATGTTGTAGTGAGTGGTGGCTTAGCCGGAGATAAAGCTATGTTTGAGAGAACATGGATTATTGAAAAGGATACATTTAAAGATTCTTTTGTTTGTGCAGTCGGTTTCTATGGAGACAATGTTCATTTTCAGGCAACATCTAAAGGAGGTTGGGATTCTCTTGGGCTTACACGAGTAGTAACAAAAAGTAAAGATAGCATTGTCTATGAATTTGATGGCAAACCTGCACTTGAAATATATAAAAGATATCTTGGTGATAAAGTAAAAGATTTGCCAGAAAATGCTTTACTTTTTCCTCTAAAGCTTAGAGACGAATCTACTACAGAGGAAACAGTTGTTCGAACGATACTTGGCATAAATGAACAAGAGAATTCTCTTATATTTGCTGGGGATATTTCTCAAGGTTCGCATGTGACCTTTATGAAAGCAAATTTTAATCATCTTGTATATGGTGCAGGAGAATCAGCAGAGAAGCTTGATTTTTCTCAGTATACGGTTGAAACATTACTTTGTATTGCCATCAGCTGTGTTGGAAGGAAACTGGTACTAAAAAGTAGAATTGATGAAGAGACAGAAGCTATTAAAGAGGTTTTACCGGAAAATGCCAATATTATCGGATTTTACGCATATGGAGAGATTTCGCCACTTGCATCAGGTATATGTGATTTACATAATCAAACAATGACTTTAACCGCCATTTGGGAAAGCAATGCATAAGGTTTTACAAAAACAGCTCAAAAAACTCGGATTTAAAGATGGAAAGTTTCCTGATGGTAATTTAGAAAAGTTTATCGAACTTGTAAATACCACTTATAATGAAGCAGATGAAGAGAGAAAATTTTCAGAACGCACTTTAGAGACTTCGTCACAAGAGATGGAAGAACTTTATGAAGAACTTAAACAAAAATCACAAACTGCTTTAGCAAAAAGTGAACAAAGATACAAAGAGTTAGCCACAAAAGATATGCTTACAGGTATACTCAATAGATTTGCTTTTGAAGATGCACTTAATAGAATTATATCTAACTCAAAAAGAACCGGTGCTAAATTTGCACTACTCTTTTTAGATTTAGATCGCTTTAAAGAGGTAAACGATACCTATGGACATGATGTTGGAGACAAACTACTTATAGAAGTAGCAAAAAGAGTATTGCCGAGTATAAGAATAGAAGATGTTTTTGCACGGCTTGGCGGAGATGAATTTGTCCTACTTTTTACAAATATAATTCAAAAAAATCTTTATCCTTTGGTAGATAAAGCAATAAGCCTTTTTAGAAGACCATGGGTTATTGATGATATAAATTTACATATAACAACAAGTATAGGTGTTGTTATATATCCAGATGATGCAGATAATGAAATAGAACTTATGAAAAAAGCAGATATTGCAATGTATAAGTCCAAAGAGTTAGGGCGCAATCAGGTAGTTTATTTTCAAAGGTCTATGCTATGAGTCGACTTTATGTGGCGACTTTATGTGGGGTCAGGTGATAGTGATAGTACTTGTAGAGGCCGCCTACCATCCTGTGGTCTGATTTTAAGTGTCCTGTTATACCTTATCAACATCCTTAAATTCAACTATCTTATTTCTTCCACTGTTTTTAGCTTTATATAAAGCTATATCAGAATTTTTTATTACTTGCCATATATGATCACTATCAGCTTTATAATAGGATAAGCCTATGCTTAAAGTTTTATTGAAATTGCCTCCGTTTACATTAAAAACTCTATTTTCAAAATTATCTTTTACCTTTCCTGCAGTATTTAATGCAATATCAATATTTGGTATAAATATCAAAAATTCTTCCCCGCCAAATCTAAAAACTATATCCTCTTTTGAAACAGATTTTTTAAATAAATCAGATAAACCTTTTAGTACTATATCTCCTATGTCGTGACCATAAGTATCATTAACCTTTTTAAAAAAGTCTATATCTACCATTGCTATGGCAAAAGAATCATATTGCTTAATCTTTTGATCCATAAAAATATCAAGATATTTTCTATTGTAAAGTCCGGTTAGTCCATCTATCATATTGGATCTTTGTAAAATTTCTGTAAGAATTTTACTTTGTAAAATAGGCTTTGCTGATTCTAAATAATTTCTTATATATCCTATAGCTTTTTTATTTTCTCTAAGGTCATCTTTGTTATCAGGTTTGATATTGATTATTAGAGATATATTTTCGTCAATTGAGCACTCTATACAAAGATACTCTTTGGTACTCTTACAAATTTGACAAATATCTGGAAATTCATCACTTGTCACAACTGATTTAGTTCGATATGCTCTACATCTTTGAAAAGTATTTGTATCTGCATCTTCACAAAATTTCTCAGGAGTATCATCATATATAAGGTGTCTTTTATTGTTTTTTATATTAACTTCATACAAAGATAGATCAGCTATATTTAACTGATCTTTAAAAACCTTGATCAATCTTTTATATATATCTTCTTTTGAAGTATCTTGTTCTATAGTTCTTTTAAACCTGTATATCATAGCCAAATCCTGTATAGTTGACTTTGACTTTTCAAGGGGATCATTGAATTTTCTACTTCTATCAGCCACAAAAAGTGATATATTCGTTTCTATTGCACCGACAACGCTATCTAGTTTACTTAAAAGGGTATTCAGCCATCTTACAGTTTCTTTTGAGCCTTGATTACATTTATTCTCATCTATTTTATACCTATAATTTCCATTGCTTGCACTTTTTAAAGCATCCTTAATGTATAAAAGTACCAAAGTATATGGGCTTAAAAGTTTATCAGAGATATATAAAAACAGCAGGGCAAATAAAATTGTTATGGCTAAAATATTTAAAACGGTTTTTATTGATTGACTTCTAACTTGACTTAAATCATACACCATACTAATACCACCCAAAACATCACCATCTTTGGCATTTATATGACATCTTAAACAGTTTGGTTTTGCATCATAGCTAACTTTATATGGTATAGTTATCCTAAGAGTAGGGTTTATTAAAGCATCTGTAACCTTTTGTTGAATCTGTCCTGTTTGTATGGCTTTTTTATCTATTTTATCTCTCACGGCTTCATTGTTAAACCCTTTACCAAAAAGTTTTATAACTTTGGGAGTTCTAAATATCCATATTTTTTTTGCTCCTGAAGACTGTTTTGCATTATTTAAAAACAATTCTCTTTTACTCATAATACCACCAACCATATGGGCAGTTAAACCATCTTTTACTAATTTTGCTATAGTTTCAGCTTTATCTTTTTCTCTTATAATAGACAAGCTTCTAACATTATAGATAACAATACCTACAATAACTGAAGCAAAGCCGAATATCATAGCAAATAAAATACTTAAAACTCTTTTGTCTCTTTTCATATGCAAACTCCTATAGTCCCAATTCCAGTATAACAGCTATTGCTACTGCAGCACTTTCACTTCTTAGGAACAAGGACATAGATAAATTGTAGCATATTTTATATGGAAAACTTATGAATTTATGAAATTATAGAAACTTACAGGGTCAGTCGCTACCTTAAACCCTTCTTAAAATCTTAAGTTTTTCATAAAAAATATAACCGTTATTACAATCCTAATCTTACGCACTTTTTTCTCGAAAAGTCCTACTTTTCGTAAGCTTTAGGGGGTTGTAGGGACTTTGAGTTTCTGCCACAATAGAGAGCTTTGCTCATTATAGTGCGTAAGGTCAGTTATATAACTGATTCACATGTATTAAAAACCATGTGAATTAACTGGAGTTTGCGACATAATAATTTATGATAGATTTTAGTTCCGGCTTACTTGGCATTATCTTATTGTATGCTTTTATGTGACCTTCCATTCTGGAAATTATATTTGGCCACTGT
>JALUXQ010000204.1 GCA_027013265.1 Campylobacteraceae bacterium
AACAGGCGAATACGAAATCAAAAAGGCAAAAAAAGCTGATTTTGGAACAAAGATAACCCTGCATATAAAAGATGATGAGAGTGAATTTTTAGAATTTTATCGAATAGAGGGTATAGTTAAAAAATACTCCAACCATATCCCTTTTGGAATCTATATGGATAAAACAGAGACAATTCCTAGTGAAAAAGAGGGGGAGGAGCCAAAAGAAGAGACAAAAGAGGTACAGATAAATAAAGCTTCAGCCCTTTGGACTCTAAACAAAAGAGATCTGAAAGATGAGGAGTATAAGGATTTTTACAAGCAAATCTCTCATGATAGTAGCGACCCTTTCTTGTGGGTACACACAAAAGCTGAAGGAACTATAGAGTATAAAACACTATTCTATATCCCATCTACTCCGCCGATGGATCTTTTTAGAGTTGACTTTCAACCTGGAGTAAAGCTTTATGTCAAAAGAGTATTTATAACAGATGATGAAAAAGAGCTTCTTCCGACATATTTGAGATTTGTAAAAGGTATCATTGATGCAGAAGATTTACCTCTAAATGTAAGTCGTGAAATACTACAACAAAACAGAATCTTAGAGGCGATAAAAAAAGCTTCAGTTAAAAAAATCTTAGGTGAAATCAAAAAACTAAAAGAGAAAGATAGCGAAAAATACCTAGAATTTTACAAAAATTTTGGAAAAGTCTTGAAAGAGGGGCTTTATGGTGATTTTGAAAACAGAGACACGCTACTTGATTTGGTGCTTTTCAAATCAAGCAAAAGAGATGGTCTGGTTTCACTAAAAGAGTACAAAAAAGATATGTTAGAGGATCAAAAAAGCATATACTATATCACTGGCGAAAATGAGGCTCTTCTTAAAAACTCTCCACTAATTGAGCAGTTTAAATCTAAGGGTATTGAGGTTTTGCTACTAGATGAAGAGGTGGATGCTATCGTAATTCCTATGGTACATGAGTATGATAAAACTCCTATAAAGCCAGTCAATAACTCAGATATTGACGAAGAGATTAAAGACGAAGAGAAGGTAAGCGAAGAGGACAAAAAAGAGCTTACTGAAATCATTGTAAAGATGAAAGAGATACTAAAAGACGATGTAAAAGATGTTAAACTCTCATCTCGTCTGAGTGATTCTCCGTCTGTTTTGGTTTATGACAAAAATGACCCAGATTTTCAAATGCAAGAGATGTTGAAGCAGATGGGGCAAGATAATCTTCCAAAAGTAAAGCCTATTTTAGAGATAAATCCAAAGCATGAGATTTTCAAAAAAATTGTTCAAAGCAAGGAGCTAGCGAGCCTACAGGATATATCTATACTGTTGCTAGATCAAGCTAAACTAGCAGAGGGTATGAAGCTAGATGATGTATCTAGCTTTGCAAAAATTCTAAACAAATACATAGCGAAAGCACTCTAAATATAAAACTTTGCATGTGGGGCATTGCTCTACATGCAAATCTACAAAAGCACTATTTTTGAAGATATTTTAAAATAGTCTCTTCTAGTTCATCTGCATCTTTTGAGAAAGCAAAGCACTGTTTGGCTGTACATGCTTGGAGCAAATCTTGATTTTCTTCAACTATATACATATAGGGATAATTTACATCTTTTTTTATTTTTCTTAAATCAGACATCCTGCTTTTGGGACCCTTTAAGTCGATCTGAGCTTTTTTGGAAATTATCACCAGCTTTATGGCTTCGGGATAGGCAGAGGGGTGGTTTTTTATCTTATTTGCAACATGTGAGAGCATATTGTCAGCTTTTTCGTACAAATTCATATCGCCTTTTAGAAGAGCAAGCGTATATATATCTTTAATCATCACAACTTGTGCACTTCTATAACTAGAATCTTCCAAAGGGGCAATTGATTTAAAATCACTATCAGATAGATACCAGACATTATCAATATAAAACTTTCTCATAGCTTCGTCTGTTAAACTAAGAGCTTTATTTAGATATCTCTCATCTTGTGAGTACTCAAATGCTTTGATTAAAGCATCACTTAAAAAAGCATAATCCTCTAGTAAACCTCTGACTTTTAACTCTCTACCTTGCAATAGTTGATGATATAAAATGCCATTCTTTTGTAAATTTTTCAATATACTATCTACTACCCTCAAAGCCTTTTTTGGATATTTTTCATCTATAATTCCCGCTTCAAAAAGCGCACTTGCCATCAATGAATTCCAAGAAGTTAAAATCTTCTCATCTATAAAAGGGTATTTTGTTTTTTCCCTTAATCTTTTAAGCACTATCTTTGCTTTTTTAAGATTACTTGGAACTTTTTCTTCTGTATCTATTATGGGATTTGTCTGTTCATCTTCAAAATTTCCAATCTCTGTAATGCTCAAATAAGCCAATATATTCTCTATATTTTTTTCATCAAAACCAGCATCTTTGAGTGCCTTGTGTGCATTTTTCTCATAAAATACAAAATATTTTCCCTCTACTCCTTCACTATCTGCATCGCTTGCACTTTTGTACAAGCCTTTGCTTAAAAATCTATCATCCATATTTTGCACAGTTTTCATAACCACATTTTTAGTAAATTTTGTCGGATTTATACTGTATAGTTTTGAGTAAGCCTCTATCAGCTCCGCATTTGTATAGAGCATCTTCTCAAAATGTGGTATCGTCCATGCACCATCAGTACTATATCTAAAAAATCCACCCTCTATCTGATCGTTTATACCGCCATTTGCCATGGCTTTTAGAGCATCTTCACTCATAAAGAGCGCATCTTGATTTTTTGTAACTTTGTATATATCCAAAAGCGTGTCAAATGTACTAGCATGTGGAAACTTCGGTGATTTTCCTATGCCTTTATATATCTCATCATAACTTGCTTTTACATCTTGGATAAATGAGTCTATGACTTTAAAACTTATATCATCTTTAGTTGTTTTTATATGTGTATATTGGTTTATCGCACTCTCTATACTGTCCGCACTCTTTTTTATCTCATCTGGGCTGTTTTTAAATTTATCTACAAGAAAATTCATAACATCTTTAAAACTAGGAGAATATGACCTTCTGTCTTTTGGAAGATAAGTTCCAGCATATATCACTTTTCTCTGCGGTGTCATGACAATTGTTAGTGGCCACCCTCCCCCTCTTTTATTTAATAGATAAAAAACATCTTGATAATACTTATCTATATCAGGTCTCTCTTCCCTATCCACCTTTATAGAGATAAAATCATCATTTAAAATTTTAGCACTTGATTCATCTTCAAAAGTCTCTCTTTCCATCACATGGCACCAATGACAAGTGCTGTATCCGATAGATAAAAATATAAGCTTATCCTCTTTTTTTGCCTTCTCAAATGCTTTCTCTCCCCAAGGCATCCAATTCACGGGATTGTGAGCATGTTGCCTTAGATAAGGAGAATCCTCATCTATCAAACTATTTGTATATTTATATATTTCTGCTTGCATGTTTATTCCTAATATCAATATAATCACTATTTTAGCTATGTTGTTCATAATTTTATACCTCCTATAGAGACCAAATTGATACAGTTTATCAACTAATTGTAAATAAAACCTTAACCAACCAATCCAGCTTCACTCAAAAATGGTGAGTGTATGTAGGTTAATTTTTTGATTTTATCATATTTTGCATATGATAGAAGTAGCTTATCTTTTGCTCTAGTAGTTGCTACATAGAAGAGTCTTCTCTCCTCTTCCAAGCTTCCACCTTTACTCATCAATTTTCTATTTGGAAATCTTCCATCCATTAAATCAATAACATATACCTCCTTAAACTCCAAGCCTTTGCTTGCATGGATACTAAGTAGATTTACACCCTCACCCTCACTCATCTCACTTCCTCCAAGAGTGATGGCATTGAGAAATCTCTCGCTTGATGAGTAGTTTTTGGCGATATCTTTCAAAAGATAACCCTTTCTTGCTATCCTCTCTTTTGCCTCTTGTTTTAGTCCTTCATCCACACTACCATCTTTTTTTGTCCCTCTTGCGGTTGCTAAGATATCAGATATGCTGGCAAAGATATCACTTGATAGTACATGTGAAACCAGAGTTTTTGGGCTTTTAATCCTCACACTATGTTTTAAAAACTCATAAAAACTATATATAAATTTAGCCCCCTCGGCATTTATCTTGGGGTGTTTTAAAATTGGGTTAGACAAAAACTGTTCATCAAACCCTAGCTTATAGAATCTTCCCACACTTCCCATCTCTACAAAATCATCAAACAGACCGAGTTGATAGTTTTTTACCTTTTTCGCAAAAGGCTTCACATCTTCCTTAGGGTGAAAAAAACCTCTATATATATCACTCTCTCCTAGTTTAAACAATCCTTCAAAAAGCTCTTTTGAAAGTGCAGTTCCTACCCCTTTGGCATACTCAAATATATGAATGAAGCTCATCATGTCTTTTGGATTTACTACTACACTTATCAAGTCAATCGCAGCTTTTACCTCACGGGAATCAAAAAAACTGACTCCCCCTTTTCGTTTACAACTGATTCCAAGTTCCCTTAAAGTGGCCTCTATGCCATCTGCACTTGCATTGTTTCTAAAGATGACAGCTATCTCGTCATATGGTGTGGATGACTCTTTAATCAGAGCGGAAATGGAGTGGTATTGGGCGAAGAGTTCATCATAGACCAAAAGCTTTGGGGCTTCACACTTGCCAACTCTTGTAACTGCTAACTCTTTTTGATAGAGTCTTGGGTTGTTTTTTATGACTCTGTTTGCCAAAGAGAGTATCTTTGAAGTTGAACGATAGTTCTTGTTTAGTTTAAATATATTTGCATCTTTATATCTATCCTTAAATGAGCCTATTATCTCTATATCTGCACCATTAAAAGCATAGATACTCTGGTCATAATCACCCACACAAAAGAGGGATTTTTTATCAAATGCATCTATAAGGGAGCTTTGCAATATATTTGTATCTTGGTACTCATCGACCAAAACTTCAGAAAATCTTATATCTCTATTTGTCTTTAGTGCCTCTCTCATCTTTATAAGCAGATCATTAAACCCCACATATCCATACTCTTTTTTTAAACCATTAAACTCTTCAAAGATATCCTCATATATATCAAAAAACACTCCGTGTTCGCTGCCATCTTCTTCTAGCCACTGCGAAAAACTAAGACTCAATGAAGAGTTTTGATAGAGCGAAAAAATATCATAAAGGTATGATGACTGATATGGCTTGATAGGTGAGTCTATATGGTCAAATCTTCTTTTCGCATATATGCTTTTTAAAAGAATCTTCAAATCTTTTGGAGTTTTAAGTTTGATATTTCGTCCTATTTTTTTAAGCAATCTATAACTCACAGCATGAAAAGTGCCTGATTCTATCTTTTGGACTATGCTTTTGTCAAAATACCTTTGCACTCTATCTAGCATTTCACTGGCTGCTTTATTTGTAAAAGTCAGAAGAAGTATGTGTTCAGGTTTGACATTTTCATTCAAAAGATAAGCAATTCTAGCTACGATAGTAGAAGTTTTGCCAGTTCCCGCACTTGCAACTATGAGGTTTGCTCCAGCACTTGCTGTTGCTGCTTTATATTGTTCTGTGTTTAGCCGACTTAGGGGCATATGTATCCTAGTAATTTTTTGGGAATTATGAGACCACTGTGCATTATAGTGAAATTATGTTTAAAAACGATATAATAACACAAAGGAAGCAGATGTTAAAAAACCGTTATGGCTCATTCAAACAACTAATACAGCTCAAAAACTTAAAATATTGAGCTAAATACTATGAAAATAGAAAACTTAATATTAGAATTTTTAAAACAAAATCCTAAAACTTCTTCTAAATTAAGAGAAATTTTTCCGACAACAAAACTATTTACAGAAGATGAATCAATTTGGTTGTCTAATCTACAAAAAGAGTTTGAAATAAATATTTCCAAATTGAGTGATTTTGCGATAAAAAAAGAGTTTGAACGACTTGCTATCGATGTGAGCTGGAAATCTTCACAAATAGAGGGCAATACCTATTCGCTACTAGAAACAGAGAGACTTTTGAAGGAAAAAGTAACTGGAGAAGGAAAATCAAAAGAAGAAGCTGTAATGTTGCTAAATCATAAAGAAGCGATTGATTTTATAATTGAAAATCCTGATTATTTATCTCCTTTATCGGCATCAAAAATTGAAGATATTCATGCCATCTTAACAAAAGAACTTGTAACTGACAGAAATATAAGAAAAAGGCGAGTTGGCATATCAGGTACTAATTATCGGCCGATAGACAATGAATTTCAAATAAAAGAGGCACTATCTCTGGCTTGTGATCTGATAAATGAGAAAGATAATGTTTTTGAGCAAGCCTTTCTTGCACTAATTCTTATCTCATACATTCAGCCGTTTGTTGATGGAAATAAGAGAACGGCAAGAATTTTAAGCAATGCAATACTGATAAATCATAGATATTGCCCTATCTCATTTAGGACGGTTGACAGTGTTGATTATAAAAAAGCCATGTTACTGTTTTATGAACAAAATAATATCACAGTTTTTAAGGAAATATTTATAAAACAATATGAATTTGCGATAAAAACATATTTTTAGATTTAGTTTGTAAATTTTCAAGAGTTATTTGGAATTATATTCGCTTTTAGTTTAATTATGATATAATTGTCAAAATCTATCAAGAGGAGAGAATATGAGAAGAAGTGGTTTTACAATGGTGGAGTTAATCTTTGTCATCGTGATAATAGGTATTTTGGCCGCAACTGCGTTGCCAAAGTTTGCTGGAGTCAAGGATAAAGCCAAGGTAAATAGTGAATTGTCTGCTATGACCAGTATGGATGGATCTATAGTTGCTCAAAAAGAGTTTAGGGCAGATGACTATAATGATGATAATATCAGCTGGAATGACAGTGGATTGGCAAGTACAACAGGTGTTACAGGTGCTACATATACCACAGTCAATACAAATAAAAAAGTTTTAGCAAAAATAGGCAAAAAAACTGAAAATTTAAAAATAGTAGGATATT
>JALUXQ010000205.1 GCA_027013265.1 Campylobacteraceae bacterium
TTTGCATTTTAATCCTTTTGAACTCTCAAACTTCGAGAGAACAGTAATATGGTGGCCACGATTGGACTTGAACCAACGACCACTACCATGTCAAGGTAGTGCTCTACCAACTGAGCTACGCGACCATAAATATATTAGAGATAAGATAATACTTAAAAATTGCATAAAATAGACTTAAATCACTCTTTTTAGAAGCTCGTTGTACATATTATCCATATTTTTTATCTCTAAGCCTAACTCTTTTGCTGTATGGACTATATATCCTGTGAGTGACTCAAGCTCTGTTTTGTTTGAGCTTTCAAAATCTATTTGCATAGATGTTTTTGAGTTATATGAAACATTTTGCACCTGTTTTATCACTTGATCTTTCTCTTTTTGTCCAATATCTATGTGACTTGCATTTGCTACCATGGTTATTTCATCAAGCACTTCTCTTAACAGACTCATCTTCTCTTCGAGTATATATCCCATAGGCTTTTCAAAATACGAGGTTAAGGTTGCAAATGAGGATATTAGAAGGTATTTTGTCCAACAGTCATACTCTATATTTTGACTCAGCTTGGATTTTAGTCCACTTTCATTTAAAATATCAGCTAGCTTTTGGAGTTTCCCTTGAAACCTATTGTTACTGTCACCAAAAACCAGATAAAATGTCAGTGCCTTCTTATGTATATATCCTGGCTCTTTTATATTTGAAAGTATATAGATACAGCCATCTAAAACTATACCCTTTTGAACATATCGACTTAACTCTACTTTATGATTTACACCATTTGAGAGTGGAATTATAAGAGTATCTTCGTTCGAGTGTTGGTTTAGTGCTTTAGATATCTCTTTAAAAGAGTAGCTTTTTGTTGTGATAAAGATAACATCAAAGATCTCATGGCTCTCATCATTTTTAGAATTTATCAGGCTTTTTGGCAAAACTACAAACTCATCTTTTACATCTTTTATCTTTAGCCCACTATTTTTTATAGCTTCATAGTGTTTTCCTCTTGCGAACAGCGAAATCTTTGCCAAATCTTTTTGAATCAATTTTGCACCTACATACCCGCCGACTCCGCCGACTCCTATTATCCCTATTTTAAGCATTTGATTTTTTCCTAAAATTCAAAAATATTATCCAAACAACAGCGATATCAATCATAACATCAGCAAAATTAAAAACAGCAAAATTAAACCATTTGTGCCAAAATATATAATCCACAACCCCACCATGCACAAATCTATCGTGCAAATTCCCAATGCCTGCACCATAAAGTATGCCAATAGGGAGTGAATACTTCATAAATACGCTCTTCTCATACACAAGATAGATACTTATAAGCAAAAATATACCCAATTGAATATACTTCAAATACTCCTGCAAAAAAGAGAGCATAGAGAAAGCAACACCTTTATTAAAAACCAAAATCAAAGATATATAGTCACTATCCCACCTAAAACCATTTAAAAATAGGGATTTTAAGTTTTGATCTATAAGGAAAATCCCCAAAGCTATCAAAATAAAAGCTAAAAAATTTTTAGTCATTTAACACTTTTTTTAAAAATGTATATATTTTATTCATATGAATTTCTAAGGTTTTGTCATCTTTTCCTTCTAGTAAAATTCTAAGTAAATTTTCAGTGCCAGAATACCTAATCAAAACTCTTATACCTTCATCTTGTATCTCTTTGATTAATTCTTCATATCCGTTTATCTTCTCAAGTGGAATTTTATTGATAACTGCGAGATTTTTTTGTAGTTGAGGATAGAGTTCAAATGGGTTAAAAAGCTGGCTTATAGGCTCTTGGTTTTGTAAAAAACATGCCATAACGGCAAGTGAAGATATAAGAGCATCACCAGTCTTTACATAATCAGAAAGTATGATATGTCCACTCTGCTCACCACCAAAATTCAAATCTTTCTGCCCTAAAACTTCAAGCACATGTTTATCGCCTACACTTGATCTGACAAGCGAAATCTCATGCTCACCAAGATAGTCTTCTAGTGCTTGATTGCTCATGACAGTAGCACACATGGAGCGCCCTTTTAAGCGATTTTCAACATTTAGATAAGTTGCTAGTTTTCCAAGAAGCTTATCTCCGTCGATAACATCTCCATTCTCATCTACTACGACTAACCTATCAGCATCCCCATCGAACGCGAAACCTACATCAGCTCTTAGTTTTCTCACCTCTTCACCAAGTATCTCAGGATGCATAGCTCCACAATTCAGATTTATATTGCTACCGTTTGGAGTGTCATTTATAGTAACAACATCAGCTCCTAACTCCGAAAAAATAGTCGGAGCAACTTTGTATGCAGCCCCATTTGCAGTATCTAAGACAACTCTTATACCCTTTAGAGCAAGATTTTTAGGAAATGAATTTTTGATATGGACTATGTATCTGCCTATAACATCATCAACTCTTTTTGATCTGCCTATGTCAAACTCTGTTTTTTGGTTCTCTTCTATTAGTTTTTCATCATGATATATCTTCTCTATCTGCGCTTCTGCTTTAACATCCAGTTTATTGCCAAATGAGTCAAAAAACTTTATGCCATTATCAAAGTATGGGTTGTGCGATGCGCTTATCATGATCCCAGCATCACACCTCATATCTTCAGTCAAAAAAGAGATAGCAGGAGTTGGCATAGGGCCTATTTGCCTTACATCATATCCAACCGCAGTAAGTCCTGAAACGATAGCATTTTCTATCATATATCCACTTCTTCTTGTATCTTTTCCTATAAGAAACTTATTCGTAATGGAGTTTTTTCTAAAGTAAATCCCAGCCGCCATAGCCAAACGCATAGCGGTATAAGCATTGAGCTTTTTACCAGCCCTTCCTCTTACACCATCTGTTCCAAAAAGTTTTTTCATTTTTATTTCTCCTTTGTTTATAAATGATATTTTAGTTTTTGCCCATTTGTGAAAAACTTAATGAGTAAGCTACTTTAGCTAAAGCTAAACAAGAAAAAATAAGAGTGGGCGCATTTAGCAATCATGACCCCCATGCTAATTGGTCATAATATGTACTCACATTATGATAATTTAACTTTTCATAATAAGGTACACGCTCTTTTTTAAATACATTGTCAGGAATTCTTATATCTTCCATATCAACATCATTTTCAACAGCTTTTTTTACCGTTGCTCTCAATACTTTCAAATAATTTAGAGATGGTCTGTAGGAATCTTTATCATATCTCTTTCCATGACCACCCAACACATACTTTGCATTGAGTTTTGATAATGTTTCTAGTGCTTTTATCCAACCGTCAACATTTGAATGCTTAGTATAATTTAGCATCCGCCCATTAAACACCATGTTTCCGACAAACAAAAAACTATCATTTGGACTATATATGGCTATATCACTTCTCTCTTCTGAAACTTTGCTGGGTTTTAAGATAGTTAGAGTTTTTTCAGAACCTTTTATCTTATATCCATCATCAACCAATGTATCTACCAATATAACTTTTGTATTTTTCAAATCTGCCTTTGACATTATCTTTTTCATGCGTGTAAATTTTGCTGGATTTTTTTTAATATCATCATTGATAGTTTTATGTCCTATAATTTTAGCGCCTAAATCCCTAAAAAAACTAACCCCTTGAGTTCTATCGTCATGGTAATTTGATAAAATAACACTTGAGACTTTTTTATTTGGATACTCTTTTTGCATCAAAGCATAAAACTCTTTCGCAAAATTATAAGTTGGTCCTGCATCGAGGACGACTAAGCTATCTCCCATATTCACATAGCACATATTTGACACAAAACCTTTATTTGACTTTACTGGTGGATTAAAATCACCAATTATACATGTGATATCTTTCGTGATTTTAATCGGCTTGAATATATATATATTTGCAAACAGACTTGTACTTAGTAGCAATACAGCTAAAATCAATTTTTTCATCTCTTTCTCCATTTTTTTGTTTTATTATACACAAGGTCGTATTAAGCAAATGTTAACTTATCTTTTAGGCATGAATTTAGCCCTTTTTTGATATAGTTGTTCAAAAATTTAATAGGTAATTTATGAAAAAGATACTTATAACAAATGATGATGGATTTGAGAGTGATGGACTTAGGGCTTTAGTCGAAGCTTTGAGACCTTTGGGGCATATAACAGTAGTTGCTCCTACTACTGAAAAGTCAGCTTGTGGGCACTCTTTGACGCTTACTAGACCATTGAGATTTATCTCTATTGAGGATGATTTTTTCAAACTAGATGATGGAACGCCAAGTGATTGTGTCTATCTCTCCATGAATGCACTTTTCAAGGAAGATTCTAAGCCTGATTTAGTGGTTAGTGGCATAAACAAGGGCTCAAACATGGGCGAAGATATCACATATAGTGGAACTGCAAGTGCTGCTATGGAGGCTGTTTTACAAGGAGTTCCTGCTATCGCTATATCTCAAGTTTATGATAAATCTCCTAGCAGTTTGACAAAAGAGAGCTATAAATTGTCTCAAACTGTCATATATGATATAGTCAAGAAGATTTTTGATGGTAATTTTCCGCTTGGTGAGAGAAGATTTCTAAATATAAATGTCCCTTTTACCAATAAATTTAAGGGTTATAAAATCACAAAAGCAGGATACAGGATATACGGCAATGATGCCCACCTGCACAGAAACCCTAGAGGAGAAGAGTACTATTGGCTTGGAACTCATGCACTTAGACACAAAGAGGCTCCGAACAAAGATTGTGATTTGAGCGCTATTACAGATGGATTTGTCTCAATCACGCCTATAAAGCTTGACATGAGTGCATATGATGAGATGGAAAACTTAAAAAAATGGATAAAAGATGGATAGATTTGCTAGATGTAAGATTCTCTTTGGAGATAATTTCGCCAAGATACAAAATGCCAAAATACTGCTTCTTGGAGTGGGTGGTGTTGGTGGATTTTGCCTTGAGGCACTATATCGCACAGGAGTCGGGCATATCACAATAGTTGACTTTGACACTTTTGATGTCACAAATCAAAATAGACAATTAGGCAGTGAAAATATAGGAGCGATAAAAGTTGATTCTCTTAGAAAAAATAGAGAAGAGATAGAGGCGATAAATATTAAAATAACACCATCTTGGGTGGATAATTTTGATTTTGATAAATTTGATTTAGTGATTGACGCCATTGATGACATGAAGGCAAAAGTTGCGGTTGCAAATAGATGTTGTGATAAGCTCATAAGCTCTATGGGTGGAGCAAAAAAACTAGATCCAACTTTAATACAAACCTCTTCTGTTTGGAAAACTCATGGTGATGGATTGGCAAAAAAACTTAGATATGAGCTAAGAAAAAGTGGCTTTAGCGGTGATTTTGATGTAGTTTTTTCTGCTGAGTCTCCAAAATGTCAAGGACTAGGAAGTTTTATGGGGGTTACTGGTAGTTTTGGTCTAACGCTTGCCTCCTTGGCAATCAAGAAGATATTAGCCTGATATTATTTTAGAATTTTTATATCACTTTTTTTAATTTTGACCGTTTTTGCAAGGTTATCTCTATACATATATATGTACTTTCTGCCTACATAGAGCAGATCTGCTTTGAAAGTGATATGTCCTAGCTGAAAAGTTTTATCTTTTTGCATGAAGAGGATCTCACCGAAATACCTGCCAATAGGCTGATATAACGACAAGGCCGATAAAAATATACAGACAAGGTACAGCCTGATAAAAATCTTTGAAAACTTACAATAGAGCATCAGATAACCCACGATAAAAAAGATGGGCAAAAGAAGATAGAAATTTTGGTTGTCTATAAAAATTACATTAAAGTACTCGCCAATCTTATAAAATTCAAAATAGTGAAGTTTTATACCGATAAAATATAAAAAATCAAGTAAAGATATAAAGGCAAATCCCATAAAAAAACTATTAAACAGGCGATAAATCATCTTAGCCTCCTTTTTACCATTTTACCACATTTTATGATAGTTGAGGGATTTTTTTCAAAAAACTCTAAACCATCATACACTACAACATCTACATTTTGTTTGGCAAACACAGCATCAAACCTACTGTTTGTTTGATTTGCTGATGTTGTATATAGCCATTTTATTTTTTTCAAAAACTTCAGATGTCTAGTATCTTTTACTACTCTCAAAGCTTGGTTGTTTGGATAAACTACAGTTAATCGGCTTGCTCTTCTTATCATTTTTTTATGTTTTTGAGGAACTCTGACAAAAGTTTTCAGCGTTTTGAAAGAATCAATGCTTATGATAAACTTTTTCTTGACATCTCTTTTTTTTATATATGCCAATCTAGCACTATCTTGGGATAAAAACCCGACAGTTGTATCTGTTTGAGCCAAATATACAACTGTCGGGTTCATCATATCACTTTAAATAGTCTTGTAAAGCCTTAGGCTCATACACAGAGTCATCTTGTATAAAAGCTAGACTTTGGGCAGCAACTGTTGCCGCTGCTATGGTGGTAAAATATGGGATATTGAATCTCAGAACTGACTGGCGTATCTTCTTGGCATCATCTTTGCTTGACTTGTTATCACTTGTATTTATAACCAAATCTATATCACCATTTTTGAGTTTATCTTCGACATTTGGTCTTCCTTCACTGATTTTATAGACAAATTCACTCTCTATTCCCTCTTCTTGTAAAATCTTATGTGTGCCTTCGGTCGCTAAGATATGAAAACCTAAACTTTTAAACTTCTTACCTAGGTTTTTTGCATGAATTTTATCGTTATTTGTCAAAGATACGAAAACCGTTCCACCTTTTGGTAGGATATTGTTTGAGGCTATCTGGGATTTTGCAAATGATGTCGCAAAGTTATCACTTATGCCCATAACTTCACCTGTTGACTTCATCTCTGGTCCTAAAATAAGATCAGCGCCTTGTAGTTTGCTGAAAGGGAAAACTGCCTCTTTTACTGCTACATGACCTCTGTTTTTTGCTTTATAAATACCATTTTCAAAATATACCACCTTAAATGTA
>JALUXQ010000206.1 GCA_027013265.1 Campylobacteraceae bacterium
GGTTATAAAACAAATATACTCCCCACACTAAGCCCTAAAAACAGGGAATTTAAAAACTTGTAGTACAGATATGGTCTTACATGTAGAGTTCTCAAAATCTGGCATTAACTCCTATCATAAAAGTTCTCTCATAGTTGACCGGATAGACAGTCAATCCTGACCATGGAGCACCATCAACAAAGAGAGCATTTTTCTTATCAAACAGATCATTTATTTTAGCGAAAAACTCAACTTTTTTATACTTATAACTCACTGACAAATCGGTGGAATTATAACTATCTTGCCTTCCCAAACTCTGGTCAAAATCACTCATAGCATATGCTTTTGATTTGTAAGTGTGCGACAGTAAAAAACTAACTCTATGGGTCGGATTGTAACCAAGTGCTAGTTTTATATTGTGCCTAGAAACACCTGGTATCCCATTGCCCACAATGGATGGTTTACTTGTATTTTTTCTTATCTTTGTATCTAAATATGAGTAATTTAGAGTTGTATATAGATTATATAAAATGTTGTATTTATCATATAATTCCAAACCATATTTTCTCGTTTTGTCCAAGTTTGTATTGTTGGTGCCATCATAGTATATCTCATCGTTAATGCTAGAGTAAAAAACGGTAAATTTTGCTCTATTTGGATATCCTAGATAGTTATATCCTACATTTATAGTTCTAACATTCATGGGCTTTATAAAACCATTAAACTCTGTATGGTTATAAACTCCACCAACATATACTGCCTTAAAAAACATATCTATATTTGGAGCTTGAAAAGACTTATTATAGTTTATAAATACTGATGAGATATTGTCAATTTTATAGTTATATCCTATATCAAATGCATTTAAAGATGCTTTACTTTTTAAATGACTTGCAGCATCTTTATGTGTATAATCAACTTTTTCAACTCTTGTACCCAAAGAGATAGTTTTATTTGAAAATTGATAGATAATTTTAGCATAACCACCTAAATTGTCTTTGGTTGTATCTTGACCAATAGTTTTTCTATCGCCATTGAATTTTTGAACTCCAATGATAGCTTTGAAGTTGTCTATGTTATATTTTATTTTACTGTCATAAGTTTTATAATCATACTTTTGCACTCTAAAAACGGTAGAAGTCTTCTTTTCATGACTATAATCAAAACCAAACTTGAGATTTTTTTTCAATCTATAATCAAAACCGAACAAAAACTTATCCGAATCAAAATATCCTGTATTACTTCCTTTATTTACAGAATTTATATCTCCCATGTACTGTGCGTAAGTCATCCCTTTTGCATAAACAACACCATTTTTTGATATATGTTTTCCTGTCTTAAGCCTTAAGTCTTTCAAGGGGTTAAATATCAGGTCTATATATTTATTCCTGCTCCAACTCTTATCTTTATTACCTAACGCATCTACTAACCTAGCCCCATCAAAGGAGTAGTTGTCGATATATCCACTCACAGAGAATTTCTTCTGCTTTATGCCTATACCAACGGAACCAAACTTAGCACCATGTGAGCCTATATATGTTTTCATAGAAACTCCACTTGAGTCTTTTGTAATGATATTTATGACTCCTGCATTTGCTCCATCTCCATACTCAACAGAACCAGAACCTTTTATAATTTCTATCTTTTGTACACTTTGTAATGGAATAGAAGCCAAGAGCTGTGAACTTCCATCTATATTGTTTATTCTTTCACCATTTACTGTTACCACTATATTTTGGTACCCATTAGCTACCCCATATCCTCTCATATCTATTAATGGAGAAAATTTATTTCCATAGCTTGGCAGTATTGAAACTGAAGTTTGGGTGTTTAAAAATTCGTAAAGATTTTTAGCATGAGATTTTTTTATCTGTGCCTTTGTGTAGATTTCTGATGCAAATGGAGCATCGATAGTTTTAGTCTTAATCTTTTTTGTAATTATGACAACAGGTGTCTGATCCTGTGGTGGTGTCTCCTCTTCACTTAGTGCATACTCATCTTGCTTTTGTAGACCACTTTGCGAATCACTATAGCTAGTTATAGTACTAGCAAGCGTCACAGTAGTGCTCAAAGCAAGAATAGCAGCAAGCGAAAAGTACCTACCACGAAATCCTTTTGGGCTTTTCATTTTTTCTCCTAAAATATTTTAAAATAGAATTGTATCAAAAATTGCTTAATTATCAGATATTTTATGTTACAATTGTGACAAAACACTAGGAGAGAGCGATGTTTAAAAATACAACTATCAGAAAACAACTTATTATCTTGAGTATTGTAGCCTTGAGCACTATTTTCTTATATATAGTTGCGGTTTTTATATCTCAATATAGAGTCTATAAAGATGCTGAAGATACTATAAAAATTGTTAAGCTTTCGGTTAAAATGAGCAATGTTGTGCATGAACTTCAAAAAGAGAGAGGTGCAAGCGCAGGATATCTTAACTCAAAAGGTAAAAAATTTGTTCAAATTTTATCCAACCAAGTCAACAGTACAGATAAAAAACTCTCAATACTTAAGGAGTATTTTAATTCTCATGACGACCCTTATGTAAGACGGGCTAGAAAAAATGTAAATTTTTCCAAGATTAATAAAATTAGACAAAAAGTAAAAAAATTGGCGATGAGCACTAAGGAAGAAGTGGGATATTATACTAATTTAAACACCACTATATTGGACACCATTGCCAAATTTTCTGCTATTCCAAGAATTCATGAGATAAGAAATATGATGAACTCTATGGTGCTTTTTATAACCGCAAAAGAGAGAGCTGGTATCGAAAGAGCGATGTTGTCTGGTGCTTTTGCAAGGGATGCATTTACCCCTTTTATAAAAACAAAGTTTACATCAGTGGTTTCACAGCAAAAAGTTCTTTTGCATCTTTTTAAGGTAACAGCTGATGAAAAAACTAAACAATTTTATGAAAATATTATCAAAAAGAAACCATTTTTGGAAGTTGCAAGGATGAGAGGTATAGCTTTTTCAAAAGATGATAAATTTGGCGTAGATGCTACATATTGGTTTAAGACAATAACAAAAAAGATAAATTATCTTAAAAAAACAGAAAACTTTTTAGACAATCTCCTTATAGAGTCTTCTAAAAATATTGCTGGTAAAGTCATGACTCAGATGATTACAGTTACTTTTGTATCTCTTTTGGTGCTCATATTGTTAGCATATATATCCAAAAGAACTACCAACTCCATTACAGTATCAATTGAAAGATTTCAAGAAGTTATCAAAAGAGTTAATGATGGAGATCTTTCAATCCAAGCAGATAGAAGAAGAACGCCAAGAAATGAGATGGATGTTATCACAGCAGAACTACATATACTTGTTGAAACTATTAAGGATTTAACAAACAGGATAAATAATTCTGTCCACAATGCCTCGAAGGGTGATTTTTCACAAGAGTTAAAAGATGACGGTTTGAAAGGAGATTTTGCTACTGCTATTCATATGGTTCAAAGTGGTATCAAAGCCATGAAAGATGCAAGCCAAAGACAAAAAGTCATCGCATTCAATGCAGATGTAAGATCGGTCGGAAATGTTGGAAAAGGGCTAACATTAATCCAAAACGAGACAGAAAAATTAATCAATGACCTTGATATTGTTTTGAATAGCTCTGAAAATGCAAGTAGGCAGTCAACAGATAGTCTACAGGTATTTGAGAGGATTTTAGAAAATATGCAAACCCTCTCGGAACATATAAGCGACTCAAATGTCACTATAAATGAACTTAATGAAATGAGTAATAATATAACCTCTGTAGTAGATCTTATAAAAGATATAGCAGAACAAACAAATCTACTTTCATTAAATGCGGCTATAGAAGCGGCTCGTGCAGGAGAACATGGAAGAGGATTTGCTGTAGTGGCAGATGAGGTTAGAAAACTAGCAGAGAGAACGCAAAAAGCCACAAGTGAGATAAACATATCTATAAATAGCATGAAACAAGAAACTGGTGACATTGTGGCTAAGTCACAGAGTATGATAGAGGTTTCCAATAGTGTATCAAATATAGTCGAAGAGTACAAAGTTACTATGGAAGAGCTAGAGCACAACTCAAAAGAGGCTTCAAGCTTAACTGAAGATATAAAAAATCAAGTATTTCTAATAATAACAAAAATTGATCATATTATTTATAAAGCAAATGCATACAATACTATTGTTGATGCAGATAAAGATGCCAATTTTGCCGATAGTAATCATTGTAGATTGGGTGTTTGGTATCAAAAGAAAGGTAAAGAAATTTTTGGCAAAACTCCTTCATATGCAAAATTAGAAAAACCTCACAAAATAGTACACGATAAAGTTTTGGAAAACATGAAATTTGTAAAAGAGGATAAACAGATAGAAAATAAAGATATAGTAATCAAAAACTTCAAAGAGATGGAAGAAGCTAGTTACGAACTATACTCCTTTTTAGATCAACTCATATCTGAAATGAGAAGACTAAAATCTGAAGCTTAAAGGAGCATATTTTGGGTATCTATAAACTCTAACCTCAAGATACCCAAAAATCTATTTATATATTAGACCAATATTTGCTACATACATCCAAATACTGATACAAAAGATAGCTACTCCCCAATACTGAACTGGAATCCAAAACATCGTATGTGTAGTTTTTAGCTCAACCTTTTCATTGCTTTCTGGATCAATTAAAATTTTTCCTGGTTTGTTATTTATCTTATAACCCACTAAGAAAACAATAATAGATGAAAATAACAACACTATAGGCATTGCCCAAGTACTATTTTTATAAAAACCTTCACCATAAAAATAGTCAAACCCAGCACCAGCACCTAAAGATATTAACAGTGGAATCAAAATTGCCAATATCCCCCAACCTTTCCAAATAACCATTGAATCTCTCCTATTATCTTATTGTTGCTCCGACATTATACCATCTTTGTCATTAGACCTCAAATCTCTTTTTCCTCTTTCATAAAAAAACCACACTGTCAATCCTATACCTAAAACTATATTAAAGGTGCTGTTCTCTCCGAACATTTTTAGGGTTTCATAGAGTTTTTGTAGCAGGTAGTCATCTGTCTGTTTTTGCATTAGGTTTGAGTAGGCTATGATTTTATCTCCCCAAAAAAATGCTACTATTTCTGGGATGAAAAAGAAGAAAAATATACCTATAAGACTCCACCAGCTTGTTTTTGGTTTCAGCTGTTTTGCTAGATTTGCTTTAAATAGATCAAATTTTTTCATATTTTTTAAAAACCTTAGATACTAAAGTACAAAGCTTCTTTGTGATGAGCCACGATGGCGGTTGTGCTTTGCTCTGGGTGAATTTGAAATGTGTCTCCTAAAATGATACCAAACTCTTCAGGTTTTAGTAGGTCAAATATCACTTTCGAGTCGCTCAAATCTGGACAAGCTGGATATCCAAAGGAGTATCTACACCCTGTGTATGCTCTCATCTGCACATCTTTTAGAGCATGACCCTCTTTTTGAGCAATCCCCAAATCCAACCTTATCTGCTTATGTGCCACCTCAGCCAATGCTTCTGCTAGCTCTATACTGATACCATGAATCAAGTGATAATCTTTGAATTTACCCTGCGCATAGAGCTCTTGTTCATATTCGCTAAAGCGACTTCCTGCACTTACGCATGTAAAGGCTACCACATCATCTCTATCGCTTGCATAAAAATCACTCAAACACCTAAATGGCTTTCTATCTTGTCTTGGAAAGTCTAAAATATGAGTTATATCCTCTTTTTTTAATGGCTCTGTATTTACATCATCTTTGCTAAAGTAGCCTCTTTGTTCATCTAGTATAAGCAGTCTGTTTTTATCACTCCTGCAAGGATAATACCCATATATAATAGTAGGCTCAAAAAGTCCTTTTTTCTCGATTTCTATTTTAAGATTTTCATACATTGGCCACAAGACATCATCTCTTTGCTTCTGCTTTTCCTCTTTACTCATGCCTTTGCCACTATATCCCCATGCCCTTGAAAAAAGCATTTTATGATTTATCCACTCATACGCTATCTGATTTATATCGGCTTTTAAGACCCGTCTCCCCCAAAATGGCGGAGTAGGTATCAAGATATCACGGCTTGGCATAGAGATATCTTTAAAGTCTGGCATCGGTACTTTCTCTTTTTTTGGTTTGATTATCTCTTCTTGAATCTTTTTTCTACCAAAGTCAGTATTAAAATCACCCTTTTCTATCCTACTCATGGCCTCAATACCCTCAAAAGCATCTTTGCAGTAAAATATAGGTCCATCATAAATCGGTCGGCAAAAATCCTCTACAAAATTATCTGTCAAAGCTGCACCACCTAGTAAAATAGGGACTTTTATGCCCATTGATTGAAGTTTCTCAAGGTTTTCTTTCATCACATTTGTGGACTTCACAAGCAATCCACTCATACCTATCGCATTTGCCTGCACTTCGTTGTAGGTTTTTATAAAATCATCAATATCGACTTTTATACCGATATTTACAACTTTAAAGCCATTGTTTGAGAGGATTATATCCACTAGATTTTTGCCTACATCATGAACATCGCCCTTGACGGTGCCGATGATAAGTGTAGTCTCACTATCTTTGTCTATCTTGGGAAGATATGGATTTAGATAGTCAACACTAGCTTTCATCACCTCTGCACTTTGCAAGACAAACGGCAACTGCATCTGTCCGCTTCCAAAAAGTTCTCCCACTACCTTCATAGCATCTATCAAAATCTTATTGACTATCACCTCTGGGGCGATTTCATCTTTGGCTACGGCTAGAAGAGGCATTATCCTCTCTTTGTCACCGTCTATGAGGAGTTTTTTAAGTTTTTCTTTTGTATCAAGAGCATTAAATGCCTCATCTTCCTCTTCTTGATTTGTCTCTTTCACATCTTCAAAATAGTTGATAAATTTAAAAAGAGGATCTCCATCACTTCTGTTGTTAAAGAGTAAATC
>JALUXQ010000207.1 GCA_027013265.1 Campylobacteraceae bacterium
ATATAGTAGACTCTTACCAACAGAGTAATCCATATAACTGTAAATATGCACAAAGCTATTTTAATCTTCATATTTTAGACCTAAAAAATATAATACTAACGATGAAATCAAAAGCGATGTAATAAAAATATACTTGAGAAAAGCTAGGAAATTCCATATTTAAGATATATGCAAAAAATGAATTTATAAAAAAATGTCCTATATAAGCAACACTGATATATATAAACAAGATACAATTTTTGCACTTAAAAGAGTCTATAATTTTTTGGTTAAACACATTGTAAAAGATGATAAATAATAAGAAATAAGAGAAGAGAAAAAAGCCTTTGTTCAGCTCATAAAATGATAAATATAGAAAACTTAAAACAACATATAGAAACTTCTCCTCTTTTTCTGCATTTATAATTATGTAGCTAAAAAAAACTCCTGCAAAAGTGGGGAAAAATTGAAAAAGATTTGAAAATATCTGCAACAATATTAGAGCTACTGCAGCTAAAGTAAACCTTAAATAGTCTGTATTAGTGCTATTTCGTCGCATATTGGAAAGAACTTACATTTTATGCAATCAGCCCAAATTTTTTGACTAGGCAGATCCTCTTTTGGGATTTCTATAAATCCGAGTGATTGAAAAAAGCCTTTTTTATATGTGAGAGTAAATATCTTTTTTAGCCCAAATTGTTTTGCATTTTTCAGTAGCTCTCTTACGATATTTTTGCCTACTCCTGCACCCCTTGCTTTAGATGAGACTATCAGACTTCGTACTTCACCAAGTTTTTTTGAGTGAAAATGTAGCGCACCAAATCCTATCAGTCTCTCTTCTTGCTTTGCCAATATATAGGATCTTATATTTGTGGCTATCTCATCATCGCTTCTTGCTAGGATAATACCGCTATCAACCTCAGGTTGCACTAAAGTTTGCATATCTTCTATGTCTTGAAGGGTTGCATTTGTATATCTAATCATCTTTTTGGGTATCCAAAAAAAGCAAGTTAAAGATTTTGGTTATAGCACTGTTTAAGCCTGATTTTTTACTATTTGATACAAATATGGATTTTGGAAAATCTCTCTTTAATGCACTCATCTCTTTTTGATTTAATTTATCTGACTTTGTAAATATTTGTACCATTGATTGGTCATTTTTTATGTTGTTTTTCAAGAATTCATGAACAGTTTTGTCAATCTCTTGTCTAGGATGCCTAGAGTCTACAAGATGTACAAAGAGTCTGATAGATTTTCTATGCTGTAGAAAATAGGTTAAATTTTTCTGCCACTCATTTTTCATACTTTTTGATACTTTTGCGTATCCAAAACCTGGTAAATCCACAAACCTTGCTATAAACTTATCTTCATCTCTCAAAAATTTTACATCAAAAAAGTTTATAAGTCTAGTTTTTCCAGGAGTACTCGAGCTTTTTGCTAAGCCTTTTTTGTTTGCCAAAGCATTTATAAATGAGCTTTTTCCAACATTACTTCTACCCAAAAAGACCACTTCGCTTGTGTCATCTGGTAAGGAGTCCTCTGCGCTTACTGCAGAAGTAACAAAGCTTGACTCTATGATTCGAATCATTTTTTCTTGTCTTGTACTTTAAATATAAATTTAACAGGCTCATTTTTCTTACCATCAACTTCATAGTAGCCTAAAACTTGATCAACTCTTATCACCTCTCCATATACTTTTTTATCGGTATTAAGTTCTTGTAAAAATGCATTCTTTTTGATGGTATATTTCAGAAGATTTGGGTCATATATCAAAATCTCACCTTTGGCAAAATAGTTTTTATCTTTGATTTTCATCTTTACACTAGCATGACCAGTGGCGGTGTAAAGTGTAGGTTTTTTGTTTTTGTCAAAATTTATAACAACCTTGTCAGCTTTTAAATCATCACCCTCTTTTATAACATGAACATTTCCTGTAAAAGTAGAAACTCCCTTGACTTCATTTGCCATAAATTTATCTGCAGTTACTTGAACTTCACTAGCGCTAACAATTGTTATCATTAAAAAATATATCAAATATTTCAATTATCTATCCTTATCACAGTTTTTATATGTTTAGCACTTATTATACCTTTTTGCATTTGATATATAAATGAAGTGCCTATGGTTTTGGTATTTTTCTTTGTAAATTCAAATTTTTTATTGCTACTTAATATCTTGTTCTTTAAATCATACTTTACACTATTGGAATTTAGAGCCAAGTCATCACTTCTGGTGTACTTTACATTGTCATTAAGGTAGAGTATATTTTTGGCTAACAATCCCTTGTTTGCTAAAACAGAATCAACGAGACTTAACTTTCCTTTATGCAGAGCATTTATATTGTAAAGTTTGTCATAGCCCGTAAATCTCTCAATCTTACTTGCTATAAGTAGTGAGTCCACACCAAGATTTGAGATATCATATGTTTTCACTCCAAAAAGAACTACATTGGCTTGATTTTTACTTTTTGGGTTGTATTTTAGTTCGTATGGATTTTTTGTTAATAAAAATATCATAATAACTGCAAATATCAATAAAAAATATTTTAGTGATGTTACTGCCACAGTTCTAAAAACTCCCCAAGCATACTCTCTTTTTCTATAATCATCTCTATCATCTCTCGGACAGCGCCTTTCCCACCCTCTAAATTTAAAACTGTATCTACTTCATCTTTTACAAAATGACTCCCGTCTTTTGGGGTAAATGACCAATTGACTTTTTTTAGCATTTTTAAATCATTTAAATCATCGCCTATGGCAGCCACATTTTTGAAACTCAAATTTTCATTTTTCAGTATAGTCTCTAGTTTTGCAGTTTTGTTTTTAACCCCTTGAAATAGAAAATTAACTCCCAATTCATCTGCTCTAGTCTCTACTACTTTTGATTTTCGTCCTGTGATGATTGCCACCTTTTTGCCCAGCCTAATCCAAGAGACTATCGCTAGACCATCTTTTACATTGAAAATCTTATATTCATCAGCGCTATTTGAGTATATGATACCACCATCACTCAAGCATCCATCAACATCTAAAACCAACAGTTCAATCAAAGTACACCCTTGGTGCTTGGTGTTCCTGCTCTCGAGTTTTCTCTTAGTGCTCTTCTTAGAGATACTGCAAACGCTTTGAAAGCAGCTTCAACTATATGGTGCAGATTTTTACCTCTTAATTTAACAATATGCAGACTGATTCCAGCATTCATAGCAACAGCTCTAAAAAACTCTTCGCAAAGTTCCACATCAAAGTTGCCAATTTTTCCGTTTATGCCTAAATCAAAAACCAGATAAGCTCTGTTACTAAGATCTATATCGCACTCAACTGCTGCTTCATCCATGACAACAACACTATCGGCAAATCTCTCGACATTTTGCACGGGATAGATCATCTCTCTTAAGATATCACCCAAGACTATACCAACATCTTCAACACTATGGTGAAAATCTACATGCAAATCTCCCTTGCAAGTGATATCCAAATCTATAAAGGAGTGCTTTGAGAATGCTTCAAGCATGTGATCAAAAAATCCGATACCTGTGTTTATATCTGATTTTCCAGTGCCTTGCAAGTTGGCTTTAAGTCTTATATTTGTCTCTTTTGTTACTCTTGATATCTCTTTAATCATATCTCATCTCCCTAGTTTCTGACGATAAATGAGCCGTTAAATTCGCCTCTTAGTATGAAGTCTCTAGCTTCATTTTCACTACCAAAACCGCTTAAATAGACTCTATAAATAGGGTATCCATCAAGCATATACTCTTTTATCTTTGAGGTGTATCTTGAATCTACGCTCTTGTGTCTGTTGGCAAATCTTTTTGCGCCAGACCTATTTCTAAATGCTCCAATTTGCACCAAAAATCCACTAAGCCTAACTACTTTGTTAGGTGCAGTTTTGCTTGCTCTAATCAAACCTTTAAATCCTACAACTTCGAGTCTAACTGGAGCTGTTCCTTTTGCAATGATACCTAGTCTTGAAGCTGCCGCATAAGAGAGGTCTATTATTCTGCTATTTACAAATGGTCCTCTGTCGTTTATACGAACTATTGCACTTCTATTGTTTCTAAGATTGGTGACTCTTACCATTGTATTCATGGGTAGTGTTTTGTGAGCAGCGGTCATATCATACATGTTGTAGTACTCACCATTTGATGTTTTTTTGCCGTGAAAATCTCTACCATACCAACTAGCGATACCACTAAATGTATCGCCTTCGCTTACTGTTGTCGGATAGTATGTTTTTCCACCAACTCTGTATGGTCGCATGGTTGCTCTGTGCATGCTTTTTGAGTTGTTTATCTTTGTACTTCTTGGCTCACTAAAGCTTGATTGATAGGAGTAGTTTGGCTGGTAAGTATAACTCCTAGCACCACATCCTGCAAAGATAGATATGATGGCAGAAAAGATTATATATTTAGTACATTTGCGGAAGTACAATTTTTTCTCCAACTCTTACCATTGTATTTTTTTTATTGTTGATTTTTAGGATTGTATTAATTGCGACTTTGAATTTTTTAGATACTTTTCCTATTGTGTCACCTCTTTTTATGGTGTATCTTATCGTGGTCGGCTTTAACACAGGGATTATGAGTGATTGTCTAAGGCGTAAAAAGTTCGATTTTAGACGGTTATAGTCTTTTATAACTCTGTAGTTTATGCCATATCTTTTCCCAAGCTTATATAAAGAGTCGCCTTTTTTTACGATATGTACATAAAATTTACTTTTTGATTTGTTAGGGTCAAAATTATTTCTAAAAGCTATCTGTTTGTCATAAGGGATGTATATACCATACTTTCCCTTTCTTGGTGGAACAAAATTATATCTGAACTGTGGATTGTAAGACTTGAACTGTTTTAATGATAAATTTATGCTTGACGCTATACTGTTTAGCGATGTCCCCTCTTTGACATACACCTTTGCAAATGTTTCAACAGTTCCTCTATTTAGTAGATAATCAGAGTCATTCCCAAGTATAAAATCAGAGCTATTTGCAAGACTCTCCATCATGATGATTTTTCTTATATAGAGTCTGCTCTCTCTTGGCAGATACTTTTTTCTGACATTCAAAAGTGTACTTAAATCATCAGTTTTGGCTCTTCTTATAGCTCTTTGAACTCTTCCCTCACCACAATTATATGCTATAGCTGCTAGATACCACTTGCCAAATATATTGTGTAAGTATTTCAGATACTTTATGGCAGCTATTGTTGATTTTACAGGGTCTCTTCTCTCGTCAACATAGGTGTTTATTTTTAAACCAAATTTTCTAGCAGTATAGGGCATAAATTGCCAAATACCAACTGCCCTTGCTCTTGAGTATGCAGTAGGAGTGAAGTTTGACTCTGCCATAGCTAAATATAAAAAAGCCTCAGGGATTCCAGCTTCTTGTATCAATTTTCTAAGATATGGTACAAATCTATTTCCCTCTTCCAAGACTTTTAAGAAGTGTTTTGTTCTATATCTGTCGGCATTGCTCTTCATACGAACAAATACTCTGTCAATTAAAAAACTAGAGTCAATATCAAAACTTTTGAGGACACTTGCTTGTTCTTTGTAGTTGTTTTGCGTTATTAAAAAAGCGTAACTGCTTTGAAAAAAGATAAAAATTATAAACAGAAATTTTAGCATTATGCCCCTTTGACTAAAAATAGCTTACATTGTACCTAAATTACGCTTTTTAATGGTTTAAAAAGAGTTTTGGCATTGTTTGAAGTTAACTCTTCTATCTCTTTTGTGTTCATTTTTAAAATTTCAGACATCTTTTGAGCAACAAAAGTAGTGTAGAACGGCTCATTTCTCTCACCTCTGTGAGGGTGTGGAGTCAGATATGGAGAGTCAGTCTCTATCAAGAGTCTCTCTTTTGGAATTTGTGGTAAAATCTCTACTAGTTTTTTTGCATTTTTAAATGTTAAAACTCCACCAATTCCAAAATAAAATCCATTTTTAGCCAAATCTAAAAGATGCTCAGAAGCATTGTAGCAATGAAGCACACCGCCCACTTTTTCTGCGCTATTTTCAAGTAAGATTTTTTTGCTATCTTCATTTGCTTCTCGAATATGGACAATTAGAGGCAATTTTATTTCAATTGCCAACTCTATCTGCTTTGCAAATATATCTTTTTGACGGTTTTTTTCATCCTCTCTCTCTTTTTCATCTTCAGGTAAGCGAAAATAATCCAATCCGCACTCACCCACTGCTATGCACTTTTCATCTGCTAAAAACTTTCGCAAAATGGACTCGTCATACCCATCTATATTGTATGGGTGAACTCCAGATGCAAAATATATATGCTTATACTCTCTTGATATATCTTTCGCTCTTTCTAAATCATCTATATCGGCTCCAGGGATCAAAAAACCCCTTACTCCACCACTATTTGCTCTATTTATAACATCATCTAAATCTTTTAGGTATCTTTTGTCATCTAAGTGGGTATGTGTGTCTATTATCATACTATTTCCACCCTGTTTCTACCATTCTCTTTCGCTTTAAATAGTGCTTCATCTGCTTGTTTTATCATCTCTTTTATAGTACTCCCATCATTGAAAGATAGACCCACCGAAACCGTAAAATTTATACTGTGCTTATCCACTTTTAGAGTAAAATCAGAGATTGTTTTTCTTAGTTTTGCAAAAAATCCAATAGCTTGGTTTTTATCGACATCTCTTAGAGCTACGCAAAACTCTTCACCACCAAATCTAGCTACCAAATCCCCGCCTTTTGTATCTCTTTTTAGGATATTTGCTAGTGAAATAATTACGCTGTCACCTATGTCATGACCATAAGTATCATTTATTTTTTTAAATTTATCGATATCAATCATTGCGATACAAAAGGGTGATGAACTCTTATAAAAACTCTTAATCTCTTCAAAAAAATATCTTCTATTGTAGGCTTTTGTCAT
>JALUXQ010000208.1 GCA_027013265.1 Campylobacteraceae bacterium
TACTCTTCACTCAACAAAAGTTCTCTAAAAGCTTTTGAGCCTGTTGCATTACTTCTCTCGCCTATCAAAAATGGAGCTGGCTCTTGCTTGATACTTCTAGACTCAAACAAAGAAGCCAAAGATGTTGGTTGAGAACCTTTTGGAGGCAACGGAGTCTTACCTTCTACTCTTTTTGAGAGCTCTAGTATATGTTGAGGGGTTGTACCACAACATCCTCCTAGCAAACAGACACCGTCTATCTGCAAAAAACTCTCTTGAAAATCTGAAAACTCTCTTGGCCCCATCGGATAAAATGAGTGTCCACCTCTGTTTTGAGGGAGTCCTGCATTTGCATGTACGCTTATGGCTCTGTCCCAAACCTCACTCAAAGTCTTTACATGTTTTTGCACCTGCTCTGGTCCTGTACCACAATTAAAACCAAGACTTAAGATATCAAATGGCTCTAGAATGGTTGCTATCGTAGTCGCATCTGTTCCTATAAGCATAGTTCCACTTAATTCAATCGTAACCGAAACCATAATGGGTATTTTAGTATCATCACTTAGTTGTGCATCTTGCAGAGCATGAAGAGCAGCTTTTATCTGCAATGGATCTTGGGCAGTCTCTAGTAAAAACAGATCAACTCCGCCCTCTATGAGCCCAAAAGCTGCCATTTTGTAGCCCTCATACATGTCGTCATAGCTTATATGCCCAAGAGATGGCAGTTTTGTTCCTGGTCCAATAGAGCCAGCACAAAAACGAGGCTTATCCTGCGTAGAAAAACTCTCACATGCCTCTTTTGCGATTCTTGCACCATCTTTTGCCAACTCAAAAGCTCTCGAAGCTATACCATAATCATCAAGCACCCATGGAAGTGCTCCAAAAGTATTTGTCTTTATTATGTCTGCTCCAGCTTTTAGGTAGCCCTTGTGGATATCCTCTATCACTTCTTTACATGTAGAGTTTAAAAGTTCATTACACCCCTCTAGCCCACTCCAAGCGGTAGTGGGAATATCAGAGTTTTGTATTTGAGTACCCATGGCACCATCGAGCACCATTACTTTTTCTTTTATAAGTTGTTCTATTTTCAATTTAAATCCATTATGTCTATTTATTTAATTAATTATAGCATATTTTGTTTAATCTATTTTATTGCCTATTTTTTAATCACTAAAATTATATTTATTGTTCATATTGTTGCTATAATTTCTCGATATAAAATTTATTATTAGGAGAATATGATGAAAAAATGGCTTTTACCAATACTGCTGCTTTTACCCTCAATTGGATTTGCAGGAGATAAGTTGGATAGTGGAGATACAGCATGGATGATGGTAGCATCTGCATTTGTTTTACTGATGACACCCGCAGGTCTTGCACTTTTTTATGGTGGCATGACTAGAAGTAAAAATATACTAAATACCTACTTAATGGTATTTGCAGCATTTGCGGTTGCGATGGTTGTGTGGGTTATTGCAGGATATTCTATCGCTTTTGGTGATGGCGGATCTATGCAAAAAGTTATAGGTGGATTTGGGAATACATTTTTAAATGGTATAAAATGGAGTGACTTGAGTGGTACTTATCCTACATATGTATTTGTCATTTTCCAAGGCACATTTGCAGCCATAACTGTGGCAATCGCAAGCGGTTCAGCTATAGAGAGGATGAAATTTTCAACTTGGCTTGTGTTTGTTGCGCTATGGACTGTAGTAGTTTACGCTCCTGTAGCCCATATGGTCTGGGGCGGAGAAGGAGCATTTTTGTTTGATGCTGGTACACTTGATTTTGCTGGTGGAACTGTTGTACATATGAATGGCGGTTTAGCTGGTTTAGTTTTGGCAGTTCTACTCGGAAAAAGAAAAGGTTATCCAAAAACCGCAATGAAACCATCAAGCATAATACTTACCGCACTTGGTAGTGCATTGCTGTGGTTTGGTTGGTTTGGATTTAATGCAGGAAGTGCCTTTGGAGCAGGAACAATATCTGGCTTGGCATTTTTTACAACAACTTTAGCGCCAGCAGCAGCAGCGTTAACATGGTTATTTATAGAGTACATAGTTTTCAAAAAGATGACACTCTTAGGAGCAGCTTCGGGTGTAGTCGCAGGACTTGTAGCTATAACACCAGCAGCTGGTTTTGTAGATGTAACAGGAGCATTAATAGTTGGAATTGTAGGTTCAGTCATTGGATTCTTTGGTGTAGCTGTACTCAAGAAAAAACTTGGATACGATGACTCTTTAGATGCATTTGGTGTTCACTTCCTGGCAGGATTATGGGGAGCATTAGCAACTGGTTTCTTGGCACTAAATGACAAAAATTTACTTTGGGATGGACCTTTAAAGGCTTCAGGAGATAGACTGGGGCAAGTCCTCGTACAGTTAGAATCGATAGTAGTTGTTGGACTATTTACATTAATCGGGACGGTTATAGTTTACTATATATCTTCAATATTGACTGGTGGAGCAAAAGTAGATGAAGAGACTGAAACAATAGGTCTTGATGAAGCAGTACACGGTGAAACTGGATTTAATCTATAGGCTAAAATGATAAAATTTCAAAAAAGGAAAAAAATGAAAAAAATAGAAACAATAATCAAACCTTTTAAATTAGAAGATGTAAAAGATGCTCTAACAGAGCTTGAAATCACTGGTATGACAGTATCAGAAGTAAAAGGTTACGGCAGGCAACAAGGACACTCTGAACTATATCGTGGGGCAGAGTATGTGGTAGATTTTCTACCAAAAATCAAGATAGAGATTGTAGTAAAAGAGGATATGGTTGATTCGGTTATAGATGTTATATCCAAAAGTGCAAAAACAGGAAAAATCGGAGACGGTAAAATATTTGTTTATGCAGTAGAGAAAAGTGTAAGGATAAGAACAGGGGAGACTGACGAAGAGGCAGTTTAGCCAAATATTTTTGAGCCAGCAAGCCACGACTGGCTCAAAAAACTATCTTATTTTATCCCTATAGTATCTATTTACATCATTATGAACAAATCCATTTTTATCGATAAACTGCAAATCATTTTTACATAAATCTCTATAGCTTTTTCTACCAGTAACAGCCAATACTGTTTTTAAACCTTTAAGAAGATTCTTGTGATAATTGGCTATCTTTTTTGACTCTTTCGTAACTAGGTAAGCGGCTCTTTTTTTAGGGTTTTGAGTAGCTAGTCCAATAGGACAACTTCTGCCTCTCGAACCAGAACACTCTCTAGCTCTGATACAGCCTGCACTCATCATGAAGCCTCTAGCGATTCCCACCATATCTGCTCCAAGAGCAAGAGCAATAGCCATGTCATCAGGGGTTAAAATTTTACTACTTGCTAATAGTTTTACCTCATCTCTGACACCATACTCTTTAAGAACACTATTTGTGATAAATATAGCATCTTTAACGGGCAACCCAACTCTATCCATCAACTCAAGTGGCGCTGTTGCGCTTCCGCCATCTCCACCATCAATCGTGATAAAATCTGGTATGCCATCCAACTTTTCATCTCTTCGTCTTTTTATCTCTTTGGCAATATCTTCTATATTGTCTCTGCTTGATATGACGATTTTAAAGCCGACGGGTTTTTTTGATAGTTTTTGTAGTTTTCCTACAAAATCAAATAAATCTTGCGTAGTTTTAGCATATGGAAATCTATTTGGAGAGAAGATATCCTTATGTGGCTCAAGTCCACGATAGTACGCTATGGCAGATGTTACTTTTGATGCCATCAATTTTCCGCCTGTCTGTTTTGCACCTTGAGCTATCTTGATTTCAGTAGCCTTGCAGAAACTCATAACTTTTTGGTATCTCTCTTCATCAAAGTTACCCTCTTTGTCTCTACACCCATAAAGACCTGAACTTATCTGATACATGATATCTGGCATATCTTCTGGTACTTTTTTTGGAAACACTTTAAGCGGAAGACTCCAGTTTGGTCTAAAAAATATCAAAGAATCAAAATCAATAACATAAGTGTCATATGTCTCTTTTGTCAAAAGAAGACTCCTTAGTACTTTTAGGGCAACTGCTCTGTTAAATAGCTTGGATGTTATCATATATATCGTTCTATTTATGCCTGTTATTGGGATATTTTCCATATACTCATCTCCGCCATGGTTAGAGTGGGTTACAAAAAAGTTGGAGGTCAGGCTTCCTTCTCCTGTATTAATCGTAAAATTACCCTCATTTGCTCCTATCACAAAAGCTCTTGTCCCCTCAGGAGATATGGCACCATCGCTCATGGCTGATCTGTATATTATCGATTTTGTTTTAAATGGTTGCTCTCTCTTTTCTCCTATCAACACACTAAAATCAGTATCAACTTCATCATCATTTAAGACTTGATTTGAGTGTTTGATTTGAAATTTTGGAAGCGGTTGTGGTTGTCCTGTAGAGAAAGAGACATAGTTTGGAACATTTTTACTAGCATTATATACCCAATCTATCTTATCCCTAGATTCATAAAAGTCTTCATTAGCAAAATACTGTCTAAAAGGCTCACGAACAGCTTCAAAAAAATACCTCATGCGCCCTATAATCGGGTAGTTGATAAGTAACTGATGTTTTCTTTGCACATACTTATCATATATGTACCATGCAACTATGACTAAAAAAAAGGCTGCTATGATGTACTCTATATACTCTACGATATCCATAATTTCTCCTTAAAATTTTTACAATGCCAGACAATTTTAGCATAATTTAAATAAACTTCAAGAACTTATAGACTAAGAAAATTTTCTCCTATAAGATAGTACTAGGTTAAAACATAACTCACTTAGCATGAACAGATCCCAAATATTTACTATTGCTAAAAACTCATCTCCTATCTTTAGCGACAAGAAATCTATAGATATGTTTACTCCGTACTTGCTATTTGGTGGGGATATCTCTGGTAGGGATTTGCTATACTGAAAATTTAGTTTCACCTTCTCTTTTCGTCGCATTCTTCGTATTCGCTTTAGTGTTCCAGCGAAATCCCTCTCATTTAATCTAATTTCGGCATGGGTATTATGAGAGAGCACATTTCTTACAAACGAAAGAATGTCATAAAAATTTTCATATTGCTCTTTAAATATATCCTCTATGTAGTCTTTAAAACCATTTTCAAGTCTTAAAGCTTCAACCATTGCCATACAAATCCCACGAAAAGAGTTAAACTCTACGAAATATTCAAACAATGAAAGCTCATCTTTCTTGTACTGCCTTGCATTTTTTAGAAGTTCATAAGTTATATCTGCATTGAAATAGTACGCGTTGACATCATCAAATTTTTTAACGACAAACATACTTCTGTCTGTCAAATCCTCTGTTTTGGATAACATTCCTAAAAATTCACCCATATTTAAAAAGTAAAAGTTTTGCTCCACCAAAAGCAGAGTATCTTCAAGCAATGTTTCGCTATCTATATTCATAAGATATCTACCTTCATCTCTTGATACACAGCTCCATCTCCCTCATCACTTACGAGGTGGGGTGTTAGCATATTACTTTTTACTCCTCCTGAATACAAAGCCAAACAGTCATCTCTTAGATTTTTATCAACTCTGATTTCGTATTCACACTCGTTTTTACCATCTCCCAATTTCACCAAATCACCATCTTTTAGACCTAAAGCTGGCGGAACTCTCAAAAAATCATCTGTATAAAACTGTGAATTTAGAGATCTATTTTGTTTTACCGCTAAAAGGTAAAACTCTCCTTGCTCATCGTCAAATTCATCATCAAACTCATCAAAAAACTCAAATTTTTCACTATCGGTATAAAATCTTTCGCCATATGGAGAGTTTTGTAGATACTTTGAAATCAAGAGAGCCTCTTTTGTGGTACTATTTTTTTCCACCACTTCACTTATATACTCTTTCTCACTCTTTAGATTTTCAAAACAAAATCTACTCATCAGATAGTTGCAAAGGTCGTATTCGCTGATGCCTATATCTGTATCTATGAGTTTTGGCATAAATCCTATATACTCATGTCCATAGGAGAGTTTAACATCCTCTTTCTCTAAAAAACTTTTAGCAGGGATTATCAAATCAGCCATCTTTGAAGTCTCGTTTTCATGCAAACCAAAATATACTACAAATTTTGATTTTTGAAGTCCAACTTTTACTTTTGGAGTGCAAGGCATTTGTGAGAGAGGATTGCCTCCTTGTATAAAGCTTAGTTCATAATTCGCAAAATTAACCGTGGGCATTGGAACTCTATTTTTCGCTTTAGTTGCAAATGGTTTACCAAAACCATAAGAGCTATCATCTATAAAACCAACTCCACAACCCTCTTTACCAAAAAGCCCAAGAAGTGCTGCAAATGAGTCAATAGCTCTTAAAACACTGTGTCCATGGCTATACTTTTGAACACCTATACCCACTAAGATAGAGACTTTTTTGCCCTCTATCAAGGAGAGAATTTCCCCAGCTGTATTTAGACTGACTCCACTTTTTTTCATGAGTTCCACCAAAGGAATTCCATTTATCTCATCTAAAAAATAGTCAAAATTTTCACATCTTTTTTCGATAAAATCCACATCTTCCATCTGTTGCATATATGCCATGCGACTAAGAAGTATGGCTAGATAAATATCACATCTTGGTTTGATTTGTACAAATATATCTGCTTTTTTAGCTATATCTGTGAAGCGAGGGTCAATGACAATGATTTTTTTGCCTTTTAGAGCAGGTAGCATGTGAGAATTTGTGATACTGCTGTTTCTTCCCCAAATTATCACCACTTCGCTATCTTTTACAACATTTGGTGAGAGTGCCAAAGCTGCACCTCTGCCCTTCTCTATGCCATATATTCCAGCCTTTTCGCAAAGCCCACCTT
>JALUXQ010000209.1 GCA_027013265.1 Campylobacteraceae bacterium
AAAAGAGGCTCTAAATTCCTATTTTCATCTTCCATATTGTACTTGGCATACCCCTCTTTTGCAGCAGCATAGACAACAGGAAATTCAAGTTGTTCTTCATTTGCATCGAGCGCAACCAGAAGGTCAAATACCTCATCAACTACTCTCTCTGGATCAGCTGCTGGCTTATCTATCTTGTTTATGACAACTATCGGCTTGAGACCCAACGATAGGGCTTTTTTCAAGACAAATTTTGTTTGAGGCATCACTCCCTCTTGTGCATCAACAAGAAGCAGCACACCATCAACCATCTTCAAAACCCTCTCAACTTCTCCACCAAAATCAGCATGGCCTGGGGTGTCGATTATATTTATCTTGGAATTTTTATAGTGAATAGCTGTATTTTTTGAGAGTATTGTTATACCTCTCTCTTTTTCCAAATCATTGCTATCCATAACTCTCTCATCAACTTTTTGATGTTCTGTAAATGTTCCTGATTGTTTTAATAATTCATCAACTAATGTAGTTTTACCGTGGTCAACATGCGCAATCACGGCAATATTTCTAAATACTAAATCCATTTTTTCTCCTTTTAACCCTTCTGGTTAAAAATATTAAGCCGTGCATTATATCTAAAATTTCTTAAAATAGCATATGCAGAAAACAGGAATGCTATTTGCTTGCATCTATATTAATAAAACAAAAGGTTGAATTATGCAAAATCTAATATCCATTGTAGCAACTGAGCCTAAAGCTATAAATACACTAAAAGATAGCAAAGGAACAAACTCTTCAAAAACAACAGACGACTCAAAGGACTTTGTTGCTATTTTATTTGACCAAATCAAGAATAATATAAAAAACTCTATAAAAACCGATAAGAATATCTCTTCTAAAGTTCAAATAAATTTAGACAACTTGTTAAAAAGTGATAAGAAAAAATCATCAGACGAGCTTTTATTAGGTGAAGTTTTAAGTATGCTTTCGCTATTAAAAAACAGCGATAAAAATATATCCTTTCCAAAATTTTCTGACAAATTAGATAAAATTATCAACAACAAAGTAGTATTAAATGAGTTTAAAGGTGTTAAAAATATAGGTGATTTGATAAAATTATCCAAAAAATACAGCCTTGGGCTAGAAAACATAAAATTTTCAAAAGAAGATATCAAGACTCTGCAGAAAGATTTTCCAAAACTTGCTAAAAAAGAGTTCTTCAATATAAAAGATGATTTAAAAACTAGTACAACAAGTCAAGATAAAATACCTACAAAAAATGAAAAAACTATCATAATAGAGAAGTTGGTTAACAACCTATCAAAAAAGGCTATCAAAAAAGAGAATAGTCCAAAAAATATACTCCAAAATATACTTAAAAACATAGATGAAAACACAAAAAAGGTAATAGTAAAAACAAAAGAAGAAGATAAGAAAAACAAAGTCGATAAGTTTATCAAACAAGATACAAAAATAGTGAAAAATATAGATACAAAAGATACAAAAATAGTGAAAAATATAGATACAAAAGATACAAAAATAGTGAAAAATATAGATACAAAAGATACAAAAATAGTGAAAACAACAAAAAATAGTAAAAGCAAAGTTGCAGAACAAAATAGTTTAAATGCAAATGTTTCAAGAAGAGGAGAGAAGACAATTTTAAAAGACAAAATACTAGATAAAAAGGCAGAACAGCAAAGTTACAAAGAGACAATAAACAAAGCAGAAACATTACCAAGAGATACAAAAAACAAGAGAGAGACAAATAGTATCAAAATTGAAAAAACCCGTAATTTTGACAATACAAAAAATATATCTATAAAAACAGACGAAGAGAGTACGAAAATCAGAAAAAATATCACTCTTAACAGTACACAAAATATATCCACAGGATTAGACAAAGAGAGTGATTCAAAAAAAGAGACCAAAGACATAAAGCACGATCCAGTAATTCACAAAACTGAAGTGAAAAATAATGTAAAAGCTGAGATATTTAAAACAGATAAAAACAAGGCCACAAGAGGCAGTCTAAATCAGTTTGCAAACGATTTAAGAGAGAAGATAGAGAGTTATAAGCCACCTATAATGAAACTACAGATGTCATTAGTTCCTAAAAACTTAGGCGAAGTGGAGGTAACTCTTTTAAACAGAGGAAATAATCTACATGTAAATATCACTTCCAACACAAACGCTATGTCACTTTTTACTCAAAATCAAGCTGAGTTTAAAAACTCTCTTGTAAATATGGGTTTTACAAACTTGGAGATGAATTTTTCAGACCAAGGAAAAAGTAACCAACAACACCAAAACAGCAGGCAAAACAGAGACTCCTCATTTGAGGAAGCACAAGATCAACACGATCATGAGAGTACTATCGAATTAGTAGTGCCTCAATACATATAAAGGATAAATTATGGCAACAGGAATCACATCCAATACAACAAATCAAACTGGAATCACAAACTCGCTAAACAGCACACAAAATAGTAAAGCAAAAAATCCAAAGGCTGCTCTAAATAAAGACTCTTTTATGAAACTTTTATTGACTGAACTCAAATATCAAGACCCCACAAGCCCTATGGATACAGCAAAAATTCTTACACAAACCTCACAGCTAGCAACACTTGAGTCTGCTGACAACACAAATAAAACCATGACTGATTTAGTAAGCAAACTCAACAATAGTGTGAACATGGGAGCACTTTCAGCCATAGGCAAAATGGCAAGCCTAGGATCAAACAATATAACACTTCCAAAAAATAGTTTGGCAAAATTTGAAGTTTACTTCAAAAATCCTATCCAGAGTGGAACTTTAACGATATCCGACTCACAGGGCAACGCAGTAAGAACAGTATCTTTAAATGATCAAGCAGGGAAAAACGGCATCTTGGCATTTCAATGGGATGGAATAAGTGATAGTGGGTCAAAAATGAAAAGTGGGCTTTATAGTGTTACTGCAAATTATACTGACAGCAGTGGAGTGGCACAAAAAACACAATTTGGTGTGTACCCTGTTGAATCGGTCAGATATGACCAGGGAAAGGCTCTTATGAAGTTGGGCTCTTCTTATATTCCAATGGCAAGAATATCTGAATTTTATTAAGGCAAAAAAAATGAATATCTCTTTTTATAATGGTGTGAGTGGTGTAAAGACAGATCAAGTTTATTTAGATACCGTAGCAGAAAATATAGCAAATATCAACACAGTTGGATATAAAAAGAGTAGTTCGCCTGAATTTTCTACGATTTTTTCTTCAACGCTTTCTGAATCATATCTTAATCCAACTTCAAACGATATCGGTTTAGGTGTGAGAAAAACTGCTCCGACTTTAAACATGAGCCAAGGTATATTTCAAGCAACTGATCAAACATTTGACTTAGCAATTGGTGGTGATGGCTGGTTTGGAGTGCAAGGATTAGACAACAACATATACTATACAAGGGCAGGTGCTTTTGATGTAGATAAAAATGGTGATTTAGTTGATCCAAATGGTAACTATCTTTTAGCTACTAATGCCAACAACATAACCCCTACAACTTTACCACAAAGTACGATAGATAATTATGGTAAATATTATTCAAAAAATGGCACATCTCCTAGTGATGCATTTGCAATTTCTGATATTGGAAATATTCCACTTGGCTCTGTGGGTGCACAGACAAAAGTAAACCTACCTAATATTTTATACTATCCGCCAGTTGCCTCAACCTATGTAAAGTATCAAGCAAATTTAAATCCACAAATAAATATTGCTTCAACACAAATTGCATTAAACAGTTCTGACATCTTAAATCAGACAGTAGATAGTATAAATAGTACAATATCTATAAATGGTTCTGTATCAAATACCCCTGCCATCTTAAACCCCAAAAAAGACGATAGTGTGCTAATCACAATAATAGACAAAAATGGAAAAGTAGTAAAAACAAGCACTAAACTTGATGCAACTTTCAATTGGTCTATCTCCAACAAAAGCATAAATACTCTTGATATTGCCAACCCTTTAAGCGTAACTGCTGAACTTGTTACGAAACAAGAGATTCCAAATGTAGAACACTTTAGTTCAACAATTATTTCACCTGCTGGTAAAAAAGATATACTTGATATGACTTATACAAAAGAGATTCCACAGCCTCCTACGGGGAGTGTATGGAATGCTGATTTAAAGATTTTATCTTTTTTTGAAAAATATAATCCTAGCTCAACATATGATACTACAAAATATCAAATTGATACAAATAACAACAATGTGTACAGTATAATTGACTCTCAAACTGGAAATATATCATTTTCAAGTAGTGGTGAGCTTTTGACTTCTAATATACCAACTATGTCAAATGGTGGAACACCTCTAAAGATAGATGTTGGAAATCCAAATAGCTATTCGGGGTTTGTGTCAAGTGTAGCTATTGACAAATCACGCTCAGAACAGCATGATGGTTTAGAGTCTGGACTTCTTAAAAGTTACGGTTTGGATAAAGATGGAAATATTATAGCTGATTTTGATAATGGTAAAAGTGTACCTATGGCAAAAGTTGCAATTTACCACTTTAAAAATGATCAAGGCTTAAGCAAGACTAGCAATACTCTATTTAGAGAATCGTCAAATAGTGGAAATCCGATATTCTTTACAGATAAAAATGGAAATTCTATTCTTGGAGCACATATCAATTCTCATAGGCTAGAGAGTAGCAATGTTGATTTGACAATTGCCATGAGTGAACTTATTTTAGCACAAAGAACCTATGGAGCTAGTGCAAAAAGTATAACTACAAGTGATCAAATGATACAAAATGCAATCAACATGAAAAAATAGGAATGTTTTTTGCTTTAATAAATTACGAAATGAAATTTAAAGCAGAATTCTCGACTTTAGTCGTAGCTTTAGTGCAATGAATTTAGCAGGAATTTACTTCCTGATAAAGAAAACAGTTAAATAAAAGTTCTCGACTTTAGTCGTAGCTTTAGTGCAATGAATAAAAAGTTCTTGGTGCAAGCCAAAGCTTTAGTGCAATGAATTTAATTTAAGCTTTGCTTAAATTAAAGAAAACAGTTAAATAAAAAAGGATGTAAAATGTTAAGATCTCTTTGGGCAGGTGTATCAGGCCTGCAAGCTCATCAAATAGCACTTGATACTGAAGCTAACAATATAGCCAATGTAAATACTGCCGGCTATAAATACTCTCGTGCAAATTTTTCTGATTTATTAAGCCAAACTTCAAAGATAGCAACTGCACCTCAAGGGGCACTTGGAGGGAAAAACCCTATGCAAGTGGGTCTTGGTACTCAAGTAGGTTCTATCACAAAAATTTTCAAACAAGGCTCTGTTCAAGTTACAGATAAAAATACTGACCTTGCCATACAAGGTGATGGTTTTTTTGTAGTTAGTCCTGATGGAGGTGCTACTTATAAATATACTAGAAATGGTAATTTTAACTTTGATGCATTGGGAAATTTTACAGACGACAATGGGTATATCATACAGGGATGGATGAGAGATCCTGCCACAAATAGAATAGACTCAACAACTCCTATACAAAATATAACCATACCTCCTGGACTTACAACTCCAGCAAATCATACTAGTTTTATATCTTTAAAAGCCAATTTAAATTCTGGAAATTCAATTACTAAAAAATCGGCGATATATTCATTAGATGCAAATCATGGTTGGTATGATGCAAATAAAAATAATCTCCAAGACTCTACAGAGTTAAATCACTCTGAAAATGGTCTAGGTACAACTGATGCCATGTTTGATGCAAATAGAAAGATGATTGAAAGGGGTGAAGACTTTAAAGCATTGTTTAATTCTAGCGGTAAATCTTTTTCACTCTCTGATGGACAAGGAGTTTGGATTAGTTATGCAGATGCAAAATATGTAAGTGGTTCTGTCTCTTCAACAGCAACTACCAAAACTGTAGATTTAACAATCAATGGTGTGCCTGTTACAGGAAGTATAACACAATCTACAAGCACGATAGCATCTGATATAAAAAGAGACAATATGATAGGTCTGCAAGGTCTTATAAATCAATTTACAACAAAAACCGGAGTAACAGCAACTGTATCAAATGGTACTTTAACCTTAACAAACACAAATCAAGCAGGTACGGAAGCATCTAGTAAAAATATAAAAGTTGTCTCTAGCAGTACCGACCAAACAGGTTTTATAACAGCAGGTTCGACTATAAATGTCATAACAGCTTTCAAATATACATACACTAGCAATGCTGCTTCTGATGCAACCAGCAGAACTGCTTCTAGAAAGTTTCACACAACTGAAGATTTACGAAATGCAATGCAAACCGATGCAAGAGTTAATACTGATTATTTAGGTAATGGTTTTGACAATAGTTTTGAAATAGCAGCAAATAAAAACGATGGTGCTCAAATACTTGTAAATAGTTTAGGTCAGTTTGAGATAACAAATCCAAAAGGGGATGCGTTAAATGCAAGTGATGGAGATGTTATAACCGTTAATAACCCCGCAACCAATACACCTTGGACGCTAACAACTGCAAACCTAACAACAGCTGGAGCTTTTCAAACATCAAACGGAACAACAACATATAATATAGGTGGTAAAACAATAAAAGATGTTACTTTGCAAGGAACATACTATATCCCAAGAGGAGCAAAATATACTGTAAATGGTGTAACCAATACATCTAAAGGTTTAGCAACTGATAAACTAGCTTCTGGCACGACATTAAACCAAATCGATTTAACTGGTGTATCAAATGGAGTAACTGCTGAAGTTCATACGACAACCCT
>JALUXQ010000210.1 GCA_027013265.1 Campylobacteraceae bacterium
AAGAAATCCGATAGGCTCAGTCTCTCTTTTGGCTTCAACTCTATTTAAAAAAGTAGATGTAAGTGCGAAACCAATCGTACTTGAAATCAGAAAATCTATCTGGAGAGTAGAGAGAATTATAAAAGCAACTCTACTATTCACAAAAGGCTTGCAGGTAAATAAAAATTTATTTAGTCTAGAAGACTTGATTCAGGAGATGGAACAGTCTATATCTTTTTATACATACTCAAAAGATATAGATTTTATATACAATCTTCCAAAAATCAAAATAAAAGGTGATTTTGGGCTTCTAAGTTTGGTTTTTCAAAATTTTATATTTAATGCAATTGATGCTATCGAAGAGAGCGAAAACACAAGTGGAAAGGTTGAGCTGACTTACGAAAATAGTGAAAATAGCCATAAATTTTACATCATAGATAATGGGAAAGAAATCGAAAACAAAAATATCCTTTTTGAGCCATTTAAAACTACAAAAACCAAAGGAAACGGTCTTGGGCTAGCACTTGCCTGGCAAATCATCAAAGCCCACAAAGGCACAGTGAAGATAAAAGAGAATCCAAAAAGATTTCAGATAGAGTTAGAAAAATAGATGTTCATCAACGGTATCCATATCTTTATATCTGACTTAAAAAACTCTACAAAAGATATGTTGCCGATTATCATCGTAGTATCATTTTTTCAAATCGCAATCATCGGTAAAATTCCACAAAATTTAGTTTCAATGCTCATAGGAGTCTGTATAATCATAATAGGGCTTGCCATCTTTATACGAGGTTTAGAGATAGGAATATTTCCAGTAGGAGAAAATCTAGCAAATGATTTTGCAAAAAAAGGCTCACTCTTCTGGTTGCTTCTTTTTGCATTTTTTATAGGATTTTCAACCACTATAGCCGAGCCTGCTCTCATAGCAATAGCAGCAAAAGCATCCGTGATAAGTGGCGGGAGAATTGATGAACTTTTTCTTCGTCTCACAGTTGCTTTTTCTGTGGGCTTTGCTATCTCACTTGGAGTTTTAAGGATTCTTTTGGGACATCCCATGCACTACTATATAATAGCTGGATACATCATAGTCGTAGCTACTACATTTTTTGCTCCGCCAGAGATTGTTGGACTAGCATATGATAGTGGAGGAGTGACAACTTCAACAGTGACTGTTCCCCTTGTCGCCGCACTTGGTATCGGGCTGGCTTCAAGCATAAAAGGCAGAAACCCAGCGATTGATGGCTTTGGTTTGATTGCTTTTGCATCTTTGATGCCTATGATTTTTGTACAAGTCTATGGAATAGTAGTATATAACTTTTTAGATCCAATTTCGACATCCGAAACTGCTGTCATCATAACAGATGTAATCAGCAAAGAGAACAGTTATACTCTTTACAAAATTTTTATTGATTTTTTATATGTTGCTAAAGATATCATACCAATACTTCTAGTTATAGGTTTTTTTCAATATGTCATAATAAAAAAACCAATCCCTCACCTACCAAAAGTTGGCAGTGGAATTTTCTTGGTTAGCGTTGGATTATACTCTTTTATATTGGGATTAGAGTTAGGACTTTTTCCAATAGGTGCAAATCTAGCACTCTCACTAACTAGCATAGGAGACACTTCCCTTATATATCTGTTTGGTTTTCTTATCGGTTTTTCAACCACTATGGCAGAACCAGCCCTCATAGCAATCGCCACAAAAGCAAATGAGATAAGCGAGGGAAACATAAACAGCAGAGTTTTAAAAATATCAGTGGCAATCGGAGTGGCAATCGGTATATCTTTGGGTTCATACAGGATAGTCCAAGGTGACTCTATCATCTACTATATCATCACTGGGTACATTTTAGTCATCATCATGACATACTTTGCACCAAAGTACATAATCCCCATAGCGTATGATAGCGGTGGTGTAACAACCTCGACAGTCACTGTGCCACTTGTCGCAGCACTTGGTTTAGGACTTGCCCAAAATATAGAAGGAAGAAACCCCTTGATAGATGGTTTTGGACTAATCGCTTTTGCTTCACTGTTTCCTATGATAACAGTCATGGGATATGGAATTTTAGCAACACAAATATCAAAAAGGAGAAGATGATATGCAATTTATCATTTTAGGGGTGATTACCCCTGATGCACAAGAGGAAAATGTTATCGAAATAGCAAAAAAAACAGGAGCAGGAAGTGTCACCATACTTCATGGTAAAAATATAGGATTAGAAGAAAAAAAGGTCTTTTTTGGACTAACCTTGGAAGAGAATGTCTCTGTTTTGCTCTTTATTTTACCTAAAAAGATATCTATATCTATATTTAAAACGCTAAAAAAAGAGTTAAACCTAGATAACAAAGAGAATAAAAATGGTATAATTTTTACTCTTCCTTTGACACATCTAGCAGGTTTGGATATAGATGAAATTGAGCTTTTTGAAGAGGAGATAAAAAATGAACTCTAAGGATATAAAATGTTAGTAAAAGAGATAATGAAAAGTACAAACTTAGCCATAGTATCCCCTATGGCACCCATAAGAGATGCACTAAATCAGATGAAAGAGATGAAAGTAAAATCTTTGATAGTTGACAAGCTAAGAGCAAGTGATGCCTATGGATTGCTGACATATAAAAATATACTCTTCTCGATCATAGCAAATGATGAAGACATCGACCTGCTTAGAGTTTACGATATTTGCTCAAAACCAGCATACCAAATCTCAGAAGAGCTAAATATAAAATACGCAGTACAACTTATGGTAAAAAGCAATGTTAAAAGACTCCTAGTCATAGATAACAATGAGATAGAAGGTATCTTGACAATGACCGACATCATGGAGAGCTATATGAAAAATATATAGCGGGATTATCGGATATAATTTAACATATTTTCACTAAAACAGATCAGGCGTAAATATCTATAGAGTTTTGGTTTATACCTTTAGCTTTTGCCCCACTTACTAGAGTGTTGTTCTGCTCTTTTTGGTTGTCTAAAGTCTGACTCGAAGATTTAGAAAGAGATGTTTCGTCACTCTTTGTAGAATCTGCACTCTGTTGTGAGCTTGGATCAGGCCTGCCAACTTGAACAGGACTAGCATAAGGTGACTGAAATATATACTCATTAACTTGCATGATATCCTCCTTAAACTATAACATCAATTTTACCACAAAATAGATAAAATTAAAAACTAAGCCACTTTAACCAACTCTATCTCTTTGATTTTTTCATCTATTTCATCTGATACTTTCAAATAAGTCTCGATAACTATATCTTGAAGTTTTGAAGAGATTACTAGTTTTAGTGGTCTGTTTCCTGGGGTTTCTCTGACTAACCTATATACATCATCCAAAACCTTACTGTCTTCACTAAAGTCAATGATGAGTGTCTTTGGTTTTGATGGAATTTTGATAGTTTTTGCATCAGTCTTCTCTTTTTTTGCATCTTTTAGATTTAAGATTTTAAGAACTCTCTTGTTTACTCCTCGATCATCTCTAGTGACTGCGACTTTTAGGCAGATTGGCTCCTCTTTATTCATGCTTTGTATCTTATCTAAGTGTTTTGAAAAAAGTGTGATTTCTATGTTGCCGTGAAAGTCCATAAGGTTTAAAATCGCAAACTTATTTCCTTTTTTGCTGATTTTTTCTACAATCTCCTCTACTTTTCCTATAAAAAGAGCAGTACTGCCATCACCAAGATTTTCTACTTCGCTTGAAAGAGTATAGTTTATACCGTCTATCTCCTCTCTAAATTCATCTAGCGGATGACCTGAGACATAAAATCCCATCGTCTCTTTTTCAAACTCTAGCACTTTCTTCATATCAAACTCAGAAACATTTTCTATATCTACATGTAGAGCTATAAGCTCTTTGTCATCACCAAATAGCGAGTTTTCTGCCATCTTTTTGGCTCTTGCGCACTCACTTGCTGTATCTACAATTTTCTCCAAACTTTCCAAAAGGGCTCGTCTTGTGTATGAAAAACCATCAAAACTTCCTGATTTTATGAGTGACTCTATTACTCTTTTGTTCACTTTTGAAGTATCAATTTTTGAGAGAAAATCATCTAAATCTTTAAAGCCCCCATCCTCTCTAGCTTCAAGTATTTTTGTGATGGCTGAACTTCCCATGCCCTTCAATGCTCCTAGCCCAAAGAGTATAGTCTCGTCACCCTCTTCGTCTTTTATGGCTGTAAACTCAATCATACTTCTTCTGACACTCGGAGGTGAAAGTTTGATGCCTAATCTCTTAACCTCATCTATGTATTTTACGATTTTATCTGTATTGTCCTGCTCACTTGTTAAGAGAGCTGCCATAAACTCTTGGGGATAGTAGCACTTAAGATAAGCTGTTTGAAATGTTATCATCGCATATGCAGCAGAGTGAGATTTGTTAAAACCGTATCCTGCAAACTTCTCTATTAGTTCAAAGAGCTCTATCGCATGTTCATACTTATAGCCCTGCTCTTTTGCTCCGCTTGCAAACTCCTCTTTATACTTCTTCATCAAATCAATTTTTTTCTTACCCATTGCACGACGAACAACATCCGCTTTTCCTAGACTAAACCCTCCAATTGCTTGAACTATCTGCATAACTTGCTCTTGATAAACTATGACTCCATAAGTCGGCTTTAGTATCGGCTCCAACGGCTCTGTAAACTCATCGTAAAAGTAGTCTATCTCTTTTACACCATGCTTCCTGTCTATAAAATCATCCAACATGCCAGATTCCATAGGACCTGGTCGATAGAGTGCAAGAACCGCAACCAAATCTTCAAAAGCTGTCGGTTTTAGCCTCTCATTTAGCGACTGCATACCACTTGATTCTATCTGAAATAACCCTATCGTATGACCACTTTGTATAAGTTCATAGATATTTGGATCATTTACATCAAGTGTGTTAAAATCTATATCTTTGTCATATCTTCGCTTGATGAGTTTAAGAGCATTATCGATAACTGTAAGAGTTTTTAAGCCCAAAAAGTCAAATTTTATCAAATCTACATCTTCAAGATAGTTTAACGAATACTGAGTGACGAGCTGTTGATCATCGCCTGATGGCTTATACAAAGGAGTTTTGTGCCAAAGCTCCTCATCACTGATAACAACTCCAGCCGCGTGCATACCTGAGTTTCGATTTAACCCCTCAAGTGCAAGTGCAAACTTCCAAACTCTTGCTATCTGAGAGTCCTCTTCTATCCATTTTCTTAATTTTTCCTCTTTTTGGAAAGCTCCATCTACTTTTTTCCCATTTTTCATCTTGCCATTTAGCGTGATACCAAGTTCGTCTGGTATGAGTTTTGCCATCTTGTCAGCTTTGGCATACTCAACACCCAAAACTCTTGCAACATCTCGAATCACTCCCTTTGCTAAGAGTTTACCAAATGTTATGACCTGAGCAACATTATATCTGCCATATTTTTGCACCACATAGTCTATGATCTCCCCTCGTCTGCTTTGACAAAAGTCGATATCTATATCTGGCATGCTCACCCGTTCAGGATTTAAAAATCTCTCAAAAAGAAGGTCATACTTCATGGGGTCAATATCTGTGATTTTTAGCGAATACGCCACCAAACTTCCTGCTGCACTTCCTCTACCAGGACCAACAGGCACTTTTCTCTCTTTTGCCTCTCGTATAAAATCCCAAACTATCAGCATATAACCTGGAAATTTCATATTGCATATAACATCCATCTCTCTTTTGAGTCTTTGTCTGTATTTTTCATGCAAACTGGTATCAACTAGCTTTAGTCTCTCTTGCAATCCTTTTTCGCACTGATACCTAAAAAATTCATCATCATTGTCATACTCTAAACCCTCAGCCTTGGCATACTCTTTTGTAAACTTAAACTTCGGCGGAGTCGGGTCACCTAATTTTATCTCCAAATTACACTTATCCACTATCTCCTGGGTATTTTCTATGGCTTCAGGTATATCAGCATACAACTTACATATCTCTTGTGGTGATTTTAGGTAAAATTCATGCACAGAGTGGCGAAGTCTAGTTGGGTCATCAAACTCTTTATTCATGGCGATACACATAAAAGCCTCATGTGCCTCAGCGTTGTCTGGTTTTAGATAGTGGGTGTCATTTGTGGCTATTATCTTGATGCCTGTCTCTTTTGAGAGCCTAAGAGTGCTATTGTCTATGAAAAGTTGGTCATTTATACCGTGCCTCATGAGCTCAAGATAGAAATCATCACCAAATATCTCTTTATACTCAAGCGCCACCTCTTTTGCTCTCTCATACCCCTTTGCACCAAACTGGACATTTTTAGGGTTATTTGTATTTAAGTGCCAATTTACTTCACCTTGCAGACATGCGGATGAGCAGATAATCCCCTCACTGTGTTCTCTTAGCATCTTCTTGTTGATGCGAGGATAGTAGTAAAAACCGTGTATAAAACTCTGGCTTGAGAGATACATAAGATTTTTATAGCCTGCTTCATTTTTAGCCAAAAGACAGAGGTGAAATCTCTGTTTTGTAGTTTTGTCACCTATGTCATCTTGGTTATGTATATATGCTTCCATGCCGATTATCGGCTTTATGCCGACTGAACGCATAGTTTTGTAAAAGTCAATAGCCCCAAACATATTGCCATGATCCGTAATAGCAACAGATTTAACTCCTTGAGCCTTAAGCTCATCAGCGAGTTTGCCTATTTTATTGGCACCATCTAGTAGTGAATATTCTGTATGCAAGTGTAA
>JALUXQ010000211.1 GCA_027013265.1 Campylobacteraceae bacterium
TTATTTTTTAATTTTTGGGATAGGTGAGATTACTACAAATATAGCAGTGGCTTTGATACAAGTAGCAACATTTGCGATAAAACTTCTACTTATGAATTTTGTTTTTGTGTGGGTCAGGTGGACACTTCCTAGATTTAGATATGATCAGCTTCAAGAGTTAGGGTGGAAAGTATTGTTGCCACTATCCATCGCAAATATTTTTGTAACAGCCTTAGTTGTTGTTATGATAGGAGCTTGATATGGGTATAAAAATAGTTCCAAGATATGGCAAAAGTCTTAAAGACAAACTCTATCTCCCTGCACTTTTTGGAGGCATGAAGACAACTATGTCACACTTTTTAAGAAATCTAACAGATACCTCAAATATCAAAACAGAGTGTTATCCTGAGATGCAACCAACAGACATAACAGATAGATACAGAGGTGTGCATAGATTAACTCATAGAGATGACGATAGTATCAGGTGCGTTGCTTGCTTTATGTGTGCTACTGCGTGTCCTGCTGATTGTATATTTATAGAAGCTACACAACGAGAAGATGGTGTAGATGAAAAAATGCCAAAGAAGTTTAGCATAGATTTGCTAGAGTGCGTATTTTGTGGGGGATGTGTTGAGGCATGTCCTTGTGATGCTATAAGGATGGATACAGGTATATTTGCCTTTGTTGCTCAAAAAAGAGAGGATTTTGTTTTGGATAAAGAGCAACTTTTGGCAAACAAACCTAGAGGAGAAGAGAGATGAGTGATACGATTTTTTTAATTTTAGCTCTACTTGCCCTTTTTGGTGCAGGCACTATGATAACAGTATCAAATACAGTGCACTCTGCCTTGGGATTTATTGTGACTATATTGGCACTATCTGGACTTTATGCGCTTTTAAGTGCTTCATTCCTGTTTATGGTGCAAATCATAGTTTACGCAGGAGCTGTCATAGCACTACTTCTCTTTGTCATAATGTTCCTAAATATACAATCAAGTCATACGCCAAAAGAGCCAAATAAATATCTCTTTATGCTCATATCTGCTATCGTGATGTTGCCAATTGATTATCTGCTGTTTAGAGCTTTTTATACTATGACAGATATCGAAAATTTTAGTATAACTTCAAAAGATTTTGGAACTGTTAAGATGCTTGGACTTGAGCTTTTTAGAAACTGGCTCTTGCCTTTTGAAGCAATATCTTTGCTTCTGCTTGTATCTTTAGTGGGAGCAGTTGTCATGGCAAGAAAGAAAGAGAGGTCTTGATGATGGAAGTTTCATTTATGTCGTACATTTTACTGGCTATCATTCTCTTTAGCATGGGGATTATGGGAGTAATTAGCAGAAAAAATATCTTTATAATATACATGTCATTAGAGCTTATGCTAAATTCTATAAACCTTATATTAGTCACACTCAGTAAGCATTTTGGCAATATGGACGGGCAAATTATCGCGATGATGGTTATAGCGATAGCTGCTGCAGAAGCTGCAGTGTTTTTGTCTTTGATTGTCTCGCTTTATAGATTGAAACACTCAATCAATATAGATGACTACAATACACTCAAACAAAAAGGGACACTATGAGTAGTTACTTTTTAGCTTGGATTGTTCTGATTCCTCTCATTAGTGCAGCATTTCTTGGTATTTTATATCTATACTCTATAACTGTCAAGAAAATTTCAGATAAAGTTTTTGCAACTATCGCAATAACAGCTCCTATTTTAAGTTTTATGCTAGGAGTTGGTTTTTTTCTTGGGTTAAAAAACGGAGCTAGTGAATATATATATGAGCCATATATCTGGCTTGGCGTTAATGATTATATTATAAATATGGGATTCTTAGGAGATAAACTCTCCATCTTTATGGTGCTTTTTATCACCTTTATCGGCTCACTCATACATATCTATGCGGCTGGATATATGAAGGGCGATGATGGGTATGGAAAATTTTTCTCATATTTTAATCTCTTTGTTGCCTCTATGCTTCTTTTAGTTTTGGCAAACAGTCCTATTATCATGTTTATTGGTTGGGAAAGTGTTGGGCTTTGTTCATACCTTTTGATAGGATTTTATTTTACAGATCCTCTAAATGTGGTTGCTGGAAATAAAGCTTTTATAGCCAACAGAGTTGGGGATTTGGGATTTTTGATAGGGCTTGTATATCTCTTCTTTTATGTTGGAAAATTAGGATTTGATTACAGTGCGCTAGAGCAATATATCGATATTGTCCCAAATCATATACTTGTGATTATCGGCTCAGCTCTTTTTGTTGGAGCTATGGGGAAATCTGCACAAATTCCACTTTATGTCTGGCTTCCTGATGCGATGGCAGGGCCTACTCCCGTTTCAGCTTTGATTCACGCTGCCACTATGGTCACAGCTGGTGTTTATATGGTAGCTAGATTTCATTTTCTATATGATTTGATTCCAAATGTAGGGCTTTTCATAGCTTATATTGGAGCATTTTCAGCTCTTTTTGCAGCTGTGATTGCCATGAAGCAGAGTGATATAAAAAAGATACTTGCATACTCTACGATTTCGCAGTTGGGTTATATGTTTATAGCTGTGGGTTTGGGTGCATATTCTACTGGTCTTTTTCATGTCTTTACTCACGCTTTTTTCAAAGCACTTCTCTTTATGGGGGCAGGTGCGATTATTATAGCTTTGCACCATGAACAAAATATATTTAAAATGGGTGGACTTAGAAAAAGATTGCCTCTTATATATATCGTTATGCTAGTTGCAAATTTGGCTATCAGTGGGATTCCGCCTTTTGCTGGATTTTTTAGTAAAGATGAGATTTTACTAAAAGCCTATAAACATCATGAGTACTTGATATACGGTATAGGACTCTTTACAGCTGCGCTTACGGCGTACTATATGTTTAGGCTTTTCTTTGTGACATTTGAGGGAAAAAACTATACTGAAAAAAAATTAGAGCCACTCTCATGGAGTATGAAAGCCCCACTTGTTGTATTGGCTTTTGGAGCTGCTTTTAGTGGCTTTGTTGGATTGCCAAAGGTTTTTAGCAATACAAATTTGATAGACACTTGGCTTGGTAATTGGAGTGGAGTTTCTATACATGCGGAGCACTACGAAGAGATAATTTTTATGGGAGTTAGCGTTATAGCTGGACTTATAGGAATAGCCGTGGCTTATGTGAAATTTTTCAAATATGATTTTAGTCAAGAGTTAAAAGAGGGTGGAATTGTTTATAATAAATTTTATATAGATGAATTAATCGACTTTTTAATTGTAAGAAGAGTTAGAAGTTTAAGTACTTTTATCTCCGTAGTTATAGATGATGGAGTGATAGATAAAACTGTCATGTCTTTATCAAATGGTTTTATAAATTTGGGCAGAAGGGTTGGTAGGATGCAGAGTGCAAATACGAGAATGTATGCTTTTTTTATGTTAATAGGGCTTAGCTCTTTTAGTCTATATTTGATATTTAAATTAGGGCAGTAGTTATGGATATCGGACTTTTATCTTTTATAATTTTCTTGCCATTGGTGATAGCTTTTATTTTGATGGTACTTCCGTTTGGTATGAAGATGACTAGAAATATAGCTTTTGTTACCACTATTGTTGTATTTTTGCTTTCCCTTAGTATATTTTTCAGGTTTAGACTGGCTGATTATATGCAATTTCGTGAATTTCACCCTTGGATTACAACATACGGTATATATTATAGTTTAGGTGTTGATGGTTTTTCTATGATTATATTGATGTTGACTACAACTTTGATTCCTCTTGGTTATCTGTTTTTATGGAAAACTAAAAAATCAAAAGGATACTGGATAAGTATGCTTATGATTCAAGCAGGTGTTACGGGAGCTCTTTTGTCACTTGATTTGATCTTGTTTTACTTCTTTTGGGAATCTATGCTTCTGCCAGTTTTTATGATTATAGGTATATATGGGACAGGAAATAGAATATTTTCAACCCTAAAAATCACGATTTATACTATCATGGGCTCTTTGTTTATGTTTGTTTCTATCCTCTATCTAGGGGTTCAGTTTTACAATGAATTTGGAGTGTGGAGTTTTCAGCTTAGTGACTTAGTGCAGATTACGACAATGTCAAGAACACAAGAGACACTGCTCTTTTTTGGTTTCATGGCAGCTTTTGCTATAAAAATTCCAATTTTTCCATTTCACACTTGGCTTATGCAAACATATTCAAACTCACCTACGGGTGGAGTTTTTATCCTCTCATCAATCATGGCAAAATTGGGGATTTACGGGATAGTTAGATTTGTTCTGCCTCTCTTTCCCCACCAATATGTCGAGTTCGCACCATACTTTGTGGGGCTTGGTATCTTTGGTTTGATATACTTTGGGATAGCAGCATTGATGCAACAAAATATAAAGAGGATGTTTGCCTATTCGTCAGCTTCACACTTGGCTTTTATAACAGCTGGCATATTTTCACTAAATGCTTACGGGATGACTGGGGCTGCCTTTTTGATTGTAGCTCATGCCATGGCGACTGGTGGGCTGTTTTTACTAACAGGAACCATAGAGTACGATTTGGGTATCAGATCCATCTCTGGGCTTGGCGGCATAGCCAAAAAAGCACCACTTCTTACAGTTGCATTTGCTTTGATGCTTCTTAGTATAGTTGGACTTCCAGGTACAAATGGTTTTGTCTCCGAATTTCTAATCGTATTGGGACTTTTTAAATATAACCACTTCGCAGGTATAATATCGGCAACCACAGTCTTGGTAGCTGCAAGTTTTATGTTTTGGATGTTTCAAAGAGCAATTTTGGTTAGAACAGATAATGATGTAAGTAAGATGAAGGATTTGGATATCAAAGAGGTTGTAGGTATCTTTGGTTTGGCGCTTGTTATTATAGCTATGGGGCTCTATCCACACTGGTTTTTATATAAGATTGAACCAACTATTCAGCACTATTTGATAGACATACTAAAAGTTGGAGTAGGGTCATGAAGTATGATGATATAATGTATGTATTGCCAATCTTATCTGTTGGTATCGGGGCTGTAGTTCTTATGCTTTTGAGCCCTTTGAAGAGTTTTAGTATAAATAGGCTCTCTTGGACAACTCTTCTCTTTCTTGTTTTTGCATTTTTTACAAATGCTCTGAATTTTGGCAAAGTATTTTCCGTGATGCCTTTTAAAGATGTCTTCTCTTCTATGATTATTATAGATACTTTTTCTGGGTATTTTACTTCGATTATATTGGCAGGTGGGATTGTTACTGTGTTGGTTGGTGCTCACTATTTTGAAAAGATGAATATGTTAAGAGGAGAGGTGTTTTCTCTGCTTATGTTCTCAGTTTTTGGCATGTTGTTACTTGTCCAGACACTAGATCTTTTGGTATCGTTTATAGGTTTGGAGATAGCATCAATCTCTATCTATTCACTGATGGGCTTTCAAAAAAACAACCTCAGGCGAGTAGAGGGTGGTTTTAGATATCTCATACTAGGCTCAATCGCAGGGATTATGCTTCTATTTGGAACTACGCTTATATATGCAGGTACAAAAAGTACGAATATACTGGAAATTGCTAAATTTATATCTTCGCAAATAGACGCAAATATGATTTTGGTTGTGACTGGTGGAACGCTGATTTTGATAACATTTTTATTTAAAATTGCTGCATTTCCATTTCAAAACTGGTCAATGGATGCCTATGATGGTGCACCTCTACCTATAACTGCTTTTATGGCATCTACTTTTAAGGTGGCGATATTTGGTTTCATACTCAGGTTTGTTTTGGTTGACTTTCATGAACTGAAAAACATATGGAATGACATACTGTTTTACATCGCAATTTTAACTATGCTTTATGGCAGTTTTTTAGCAGTTTTCCAAACAGCACTAAAGAGAATGCTGGCTGCTTCAAGTATCGTGCATACTGGTTATCTTCTTATAGCATTTGTATCTATAAGCAGTATCGGTGAGAGTGCAGCTACATCTATCATCTTCTATCTTATTGCATACTTTTTATCTTCAATGGGCGCATTTGGAATGCTCTCATATATAGCATCAGATGATCATGTCAGAGTCACTTATGAGGACTTTAGGGGCTTTGCTCATATAAGACCATATATGGCTGCTATGATGAGTATCTTCATGCTCTCTTTGGCAGGGATTCCATCGACCATAGGTTTTATAGGAAAATTTTATATATTTACAGGAGCTATCGAGGCTGGGTATACCACATTGGCGATTGCTGGTATATTGGCGACATTTGTATCAGTGTATTACTATTTTAAACTTATCGCTTTGATGTACTTCTATCCAAGTTCTGAGATGACAAATGTTCCTCCACTAAAAGGAATGCCACCACTTATCATAGCTGTTATGGCGATTTTGATAGTCTGGGGCGGTATAGGAAATACTCTTATCTCCTATTTTCCTGGTATTGACTTTTTGATTGATACTGCTAAATTTGCTTATCAGTCTTTGTTTATGTGATTAACTGACCTTACGCACTAAATGCAATACTGAGCAAAAAGAGAACGCTTCATATGCGAGGCAGGTTTTTGCAAGCGTAGCCGTAGCTACGGTTGTGAAAGCCTAACGAAGTCAGATGATGTGTTATCTTTTTGTCCTTTGGATAAGACAATTTGCATACAATTACTTCGTTGATAGTATTGAAGCTACTAGTAGCTC
>JALUXQ010000212.1 GCA_027013265.1 Campylobacteraceae bacterium
ATGCCTTTGTAGATGGTTATGGCGGTTTTGGAAAAAAGGTAGAGCTATCTTGGTTTGAGGGCATTGACTGCTCTCGTATCATACTAGCGGGTGGGCTGAACAGCCAAAATATTGATGAAGCAAAAAGATATGGTTTTTATGGATTTGATGTGAGCAGTGGAGTTGAAAAAGCCAAAGGGATAAAAGATAGGCAAAAGATAAAAGCATTTATAGACAAGGTTAAAAGTTGAAATATTTTGATATGCTAGTAGAGAAGATAAAAGAGGGTAAGATAACAAAAGAATTTTTCTTAAGTGAACTAAAAGAGATAAAATCTCTAGAAGATGTTGATGTAGAGGATTTGGAAAATCTAAGACTATTAGGACTCCCCTTGGAAGAGGGAGAGGAGCAGTTGTCTTTAAAAACATCTACAACAAAGATAGAGGATCAAAAATTTTGTATTGTTGATATTGAAGCAAATGGAAGTAAGCCAAATGAGTTTCAAATCATAGAAATTGGTGCTGTGATGATTCAAAATGGTGTAGAGATAGATAGATTTGAAACATTTGTGCATGCTGATTTACTGCCAGATTCCATTAAGATACTAACAGGAATCACTCTTGAAGATTTAAAATATGCTCCACCACTCAGTTTTGTTTTGGAAAAATTTAGACTCTTTTTAGCTGATGCTGTTTTTATCGCACATAATGTGAATTTTGACTACAATTTTATCTCAGCATCATTGCAAAAAGCAGGGTTTGGACCACTACTGAACCGTAAACTATGTACGATTGAGCTCTCAAGAAAATGTTTCGTAGCACAAAAGTATGGTCTCGGTTTTTTGATGGAGTTTTTCAATATCTCCTTTGGGGAACAACATAGAGCCTTAGTTGATGCACAGATGGCAGACTATGTTTTTAAGCAATGCTTGTCATGTCTGCCTGAAGATATAAAAACTACTGAGGATTTGATAGAGTTTTCAAGACCTCCAAAGAAAAAAAGAAAAAAGAAAAAAGCTACCACCTCACTATAAGTAACTATTCTTAAACTCTACATAATTTTTTGCAGACTGGTATAAAGACTCTACCTCATCATCGTTTAACTCTCTTATGAGTTTAGCAGGAGAGCCTAGTATTAGTGAGCGAGGTGGAAAGATTTTGTTTTTTGTTACGAGTGAGCCAGCTCCTACTATGGATTCTTGACCTATTATCGCTCCATCTAGTATGGTTGAACTCATGCCTACCAAACATGCATCTCCTACAATGCAGCCGTGTAGCATGACTTTATGCCCTATGGTGACATTATCCCCTATATAGGTTGGATGCCCATCACTTTTATCCTCTTTTGTGTAGTGGTCAACATGGATCATGCTTAAATCCTGTATATTGGTGTTTTTGCCAATGTGTATGGAGTTTATGTCTCCTCTAATCACACATCCAAACCAAACAGAACTATCGCTTCCTAGTAAAACATCACCTATAACATCTGCGCTACCTGCTATAAAAACATCTTTTTCTATTTTTGGATAGGTGCCTAGATATGGTATCACCATTTAGCTCTCCTTGAAAAGTTTTTTAGCCAATCTTTCGGCCTTATTTGTATTAGTGTCTTTTCTTAGGGTATTAAATATCTTGTTTACATAATCACCCAGAATTTTTTGTGAGTTGATTGTTTTTTGTCCGCTTACTTCTACTTTCTTGTAGCTCGCGTCACTTTGTAGCTCCCAAGCTAGATAGTTGTCATTTAGTTGAACTTGCAGTATTTCCAAAAGCTTTTCTTGCAGAGGTTTATCTAAGATTGGCGTCATCAACTCCAGTCTTCTCTCTAAATTTCTAGGCATCCAGTCTGCGCTAGAGATAAACATGCATGGATTGGAGTTTTTGAAGTAGAAGATTCTAGCATGCTCTAGGTATCTTCCTACGATAGATATGATTCTGATATTTTCACTTATATCTTTAATGCCAGGTTTCAAGCAACAAATTCCCCTTATAATAAGGTCTATCTTTACCCCATTTATAGAGGCATTGTATAGAGCTTTTATGATATCCGAATCCACCAAAGAGTTCATTTTGGCGATAATCCTTCCATCTTCACCTTTTGTTGATTCACTGTTTATCATGGAGAGCAGTTTTGGTTTTATCTGAGTAGGAGACATGCTTAGAGTCTCTAATTTTTGGCTTTTTGAAAAACCAGAGAGTATATGAAAAAATGCCGTAGTATCTCTTGCGAACTCATCTTTGCAGGTGAAATAGCTGACATCAGTATAGATTTTTGCGGTTGCACCATTATAATTTCCTGTGCCTATATGCATATAAAATTTTAGTACTCCATCTTCTTGTCGTATTATTTGTGCCACTTTTGCATGCACCTTAAATCCTGTAATTCCATATATCACATGGGCTCCAGCTTGCTCAAGTGCCCTTGCCCAATGCAGGTTATTTTCCTCATCAAATCTAGCTTTCAGCTCCACCATGACTGTCACTTGTTTGCCATCACTCGCAGCATCGATTAGTGCTTGTATGATTTGAGAATTTTTCTCAACTCGGTACAAAGTAGCTCGAATTGATATAACTTTAGGGTCTTTTGCAGACTCTTTTATAAGCCTTGTTAGAGATTCAAAACTCTCATATGGGTGATAAAGTAGAATATCCTGCTTTCTCATGGTCTTAAATATCGATTCATTTTTATTTAATGGAGGCAATACCTTTGGATTGTTTGGTGCTAGAGTAAGGCTTGAAAAATTTTTATTTGAGACTATCTCCCAAAGGGCACCAAGATTTAGTGGCAAGTTGTAGCTATAAACATCTTTTGCAAAGATTTTCATATGAGAATTTAAAAATTCTAGTATATCAGGATCACAATCTTCTTGAATATCTAGCCTAACAAAAGCTCCTTTTCTTCTTAGCTTTAAACCCTGCTCCATGATGAGCATAAAGTCATCCGCTTCCTCCTCTTCTATGACGATATCGGCATTTCTAGTGACTCTAAAAGCGGCACTTGAGATGAGTTTATATCCTGGAAATATATCTTCGACATGTTCATGCACGATGGACTCTATCGGCACATAGTGATTGTCGCTCACCTGAAAAAATCTGGGTAAAACTCTGGTTATTCTTATCATTCCGTATTTAAATTTATTGCTATCTACTTCATCGCTTAGTTTTATAGCCAAAGAGAAGCTTAGATTGTTGAGGTGAGGGAAAGGGTGTGTGGCATTTACAGCTATCGGGATGATGACTGGCAGTATATTTGAGAAGAAAAATTCATCAGCTTTCTCTCTTAATTCATAGTCTAAATCTTCGTAATTTTTGATATATAAATTCTGTTTTTCAAGTTTTTTTTCGATCTCCCAATATATCTTTTGCAGACTGTTTTTTTCATGCATAAGATACTCTCGTATCTCCCTTAGCTGGTCTAGCGGGGTCATTTTATCTGTGCCAGTGACTATGACTCCAGCATTGAAGAGTTGTTTGAGTCCTGCCACTCTTATCATATAAAATTCATCTAAATTTGTAGAGTATATAGCTAAAAACTTTAGTCTTTCAAGAAGAGGAAGTTCTGTTTTTCTAGCTTGCTCCAAGACTCTGGTATTGAACTTTAGCCAAGAGAGCTCTCTGTTGATAAAATACTTTGGTTCGTTTAGATTTGCCATTTTTCATTACTCCATTTTAGAGTTCTTGTAAAGTTGTTTTGTGAGGCTCAGACTTGCGGGAGGATTTGCCCTCTAAGAAATAACTTTATAAGAACTCTATTACACTGCAACAAGTCTATTATACCAAAAAGTAAAATGTTTTGGTTACAATTTTCTGATTTTGACTATCTCATCTCTTAGCTTTGCAGCTTTTTCAAACTCCAAATCCTTCGCAGCTTGGTGCATTTTTTGGCTCATCTCTTTTATGATTTGCCTCTTTTGGCTAGGTGGGATTTTATCTTTTTTGTCAAATTTATTGAAAATCTCTCCCAAATCTTCTACTTTTAAATTCTCATCTAGCTTTCTTTTTGTCGAAGTCGGAGTGATGTTGTGCAAATTGTTGTACTTTTCTTGTATCTCTCTTCTTCTTAGTGTGGTTTTTACAGCTTTTTCCATAGAGTTTGTTATCTTTTTGGCAAACATAACAACTCTACCATCTTCGTGTCTAGCAGCCCTACCCATAGTCTGTATCAAGCTGGTTTCACTCCTTAAAAACCCCTCCTTGTCGGCATCAAGGATAGCAACAAGAGAGACTTCGGGAAGGTCCAATCCCTCTCGAAGAAGATTTATGCCAATGAGCACATCAAACTCACCAAGTCTTAGGGCTCTGATGATTTGGTTTCTCTCTATGGCATCGATATCTGAGTGCATGTATTTGACCTTTAGACCTAGCTCATTGTAGTATCTACTTAACTCTTCTGCCATCTTTTTTGTAAGAACTGTCACCAAAACTCTGGCATCCTTTTTTATCACCTCTTTTATCAAATCATATAATTTTTCGACTTGATTGTCGCTATCTAGTATCTCTACTTCTGGGTCAAGGAGTCCTGTTGGTCGTATAATTTGCTCGCTTACATTTTTGCCGCTGAGTTCAAGCTCGAGCTCCTTTGGTGTGGCTGAGACAAAAAGATAGTGTGGGGCTTTGTTTATGTACTCATCAAACATCAAAGGACGATTGTCAAGTGCGCTTGGAAGTCTAAATCCATACTCCACAAGCACCTCTTTTCTGCTTCTATCACCTGCATACATGCCTCGAAATTGAGATAGACTTACATGTGATTCATCTACGATGACAAGATACTCTTTTCCCATAGATTCAAAATAGTCAAACAGTGAAAATGGCGTCTCTCCCTCTTTTTTACCTGTTAGATATCTGGCATAGTTTTCTACACCTTTGCAAGCTCCTGTGGCTTGGAGCATCTCTAAGTCAAACTCTACTCTGCTCTTTAGCCTTTGATACTCTACAAGTTTGTTTTGGTTTTTAAGAAATTTTAGCCTCTGCGCCAGCTCATCTTCTATCATCTTGATGGCATTTTGCAGGCGATTTTGTCCGACGATAAATTGACTAGCAGCATAAATCACAACTTTTGAGACATCTTTTGTTTTTTTATTATTTATCACTTCAAAATAGTAGATACTCTCAATCTCATCACCAAAAAATTCTATTCTTATAGCCTCATCTTCGCTATAGGCTGGATGGATATCAAGGACATCACCATTTACCCTAAAACACCCTCTATCAAAAAAATCATCATTTCTTTTGTAGCCCATATCTATGAGCTGAAGAAGTAGTTTTTTTTGATTTATCTCTTGATTTACCTCAAGAGCTTGTACCATGCTTTTATACTCATCAGGATCGCCCAAACCATAGTTTGCCGAGACAGAAGCTACACATATGACATCATCAAAACTAAGCAGACTTGCAGTTGCACTAAGCCTTAACCTCTCTAACTCTTCATTGATAGAGCTATCTTTTTCTATAAAAAGGTCTCGTCTAGGTATGTACGCTTCAGGCTGATAGTAGTCATAATAACTGATAAAATACTCCACATGATTTTTTGGAAAAAACCCTCTAAATTCGCTATAAAGCTGTGCAGCAAGGGTTTTGTTATGTGTCATGATGAGAGTTGGCATCTGCAACTCTTGGATGATATTTGCCATAGTAAAAGTCTTACCACTCCCAGTGACGCCTATGAGTGTTTGATAGCGATTGCCCTTTTTTAAAGACTTTGTCAGCTTCTTTATAGCCATTGGCTGGTCGCCTGTGGGTGAAAATGTACTGTTGAGTTGAAATTTTGTCATAAAGGAATTATATCTAAGGTTTGTAAAAAAATGGTACAATTACAAAAAACTTGTTATAATTGAGGTAAATTAGGAGTTAGATGATGTTTAGTGAAGAGGTTACGGTCAGTAAGCTAGTGGAAAAGATAGATGATTTGTTGGGTAGATTTGAAAATCTGAAGTTACAAAATGACACACTTAGACAAGAGGTGATGACACTAAAGGCTCAAAATGAGGCAAAAGATATACAAATCACAAAACTACAAGATGAGCTAAGAGACAAAAATGTAGAGTCCGATGATATACTAGAGAAGATAGAGGAAGTTCTTAGGAGATGAGCAAACTCTCTCTTCAAGTTGGCACAAAAGACTTCGATATAAACCTAGATGGGGACTTTTATGATTTTTTTAAAGAGGATTTTAGCCGTACATTTAAAGATAAAAAAAATATAGAGACAAAAGAGCTTTTGCAAGCATTTGTCCAAAAAAGTTATAATGAATATCAAGATAAATTAAGATTAGAAGAAATAAGCAAAAGATTAGAAAAACTTTAAATCATATCTTAAGCAAATATTCAAGTAAAATAGAATAGACTACTAACAAGGTTGATAAGTGTATCAATCAAATTTATAAAAAAGGAGTAAACCATGAAAAAAGGTTTTACTATGATCGAGTTGATCTTCGTGATCGTAATCATAGGTATATTGGCGGCAGTTGCCATTCCAAAATTGGCCGCTACAAGAACTGATGCGAAAGCTGCCACAATAGGACAAGAGGTAGCATCAGCTATAACTGAGATTTCATCTTATGTCACATCTCAGGGTGGAGATGCAAATAGTACCAGCTTAACTAGTATGTCTCAAGTTTTGAACACATTGAATAGTA
>JALUXQ010000213.1 GCA_027013265.1 Campylobacteraceae bacterium
GATAGATGATTTAAAATCTAAAGTAAAAGAGATAGCCTCTCTTAAAGCAATCAGCTCAAAAAATATACTAGATAGATTGAAAAACGACATGTCTTCAAAAAATTTAGCCCTTCTTAAGATAGCTTTGCCATATTTTTACTCTGCGAAGCTAAGCGAACTGCCTAGCAAGGCAAGATTAAACAGCATAAAAAAGATACTGCTTTCGCAGAAAAAGATAACAAAAGTTGAGGTTTTTACCAAAACTTATCAAAATATCTTTCAAATTTTTCAAATACTGCAGATAGTCACATATATATTTTCTGTGATAATCGTGCTTATCTCCATATTGCTGTTGTTTAAGCAGATAAGAATATGGATTTTAGAGCATGAAGAGAAGATAAAAATTATGGGGTATTTTGGTGCAACATACTGGATGAAGAGTACTTTCTTGTATAAAATGGTATTTGTAGATTCTATTTTAAGCTCGATTTTTATCACATTGATTTTTGTTTTTCTGCCTAAAAGTAGATATATACAAGACAGGCTGAGTGCTCTAGATATAGTTTTACCACAATTTGAAATCTTAAAAAATGGTGGAATTTTGATACTCTTTTCTCTACTATTTTCTATGCTCATCGTGACCATAGTATCGCGCAAGATGAGTCGTACATAAGATGAAAAAACTCCTCTGCTTGTTTCTGTCTCTACTCTTTGTTTCTGGACTCAGTGCTAATACACAAAAAAAGATAAAGCAGCAATCAAACTACCTAAACAGCAAAGGAAGACTAGAGAGAAGAATCACAAAAAAACTCAAAGATGTTGCTAAAGAGATTATTTCAAAAACACAAATTATAAAACTTTTGGGGCAAAAAATAGATAACCTAGACAAGAGTATAGCGCAAAATGAAGCTGTAATACTGCAGAGAAAAAAGATATTAAACTCTCTTTTGGATAATAATAAAGAGTTGTCAAAAGAGAAGAAAGATTTAGAGCAAAAGATCATCAATATAATCGCAAAAGATTTTTCATATTTTCTTATCAGCGATAGAAACTATATAGAGACGAAAGACTCTATCTTGATTGAGGAAATTATGGATAAGATGGATATCATTTTACGCAAAGAATTTTCCACGATTTCTAAAAATTATGAGAAGATAAATCACAATATAGCATCACACGAAAAGAAGATAGAGAGCATAAGAGCACAAATTAAAAAATCACTAAACAACAAAAAGAGACTTACACTTCTAAAAAAAGAGAAAGAGATCTCTGTAAAAAAATTAAACAAAGAGAAACTGGCATACAAGAAAAGACTCGAACATGTAGAAAAAGAGAGAAGGTCAATTCGAGCTACTTTGGAAAAACTAAAAATTCTAAAAAAAGCTGAAGATTTGCGAAGTTTAAGAGCCAAAGAGCTTAAAAAGAGGAAGAGTGGAACAGCAAAACTGAGTGTTAGACAGATTGGTTCATCATATCAGGTAAGTAAAGTAAAGAGATACAGAGGTCGAAAAACTATAGCGCCATTGAGTAGTTTTACAGTTAAAAGAAAATTTGGAAACTATGTGGATCCGATCTACAATATAAAAATATTTAATGAATCTGTCGTGCTAGAGTCAAAAGCATACAATGCCAAAGTAAGAAATATCTTAAATGGAAAAGTAATCTTTGCAAAAGATACGGCAGTATTGGATAAGGTGATAATTATAGAAAATTCAAACGGAATACATACGATATATGCACACTTGAGTAAAATTGCCCCGACAGTAAAAGTTGGCAAAAAAATCAGAAAGGGCTATATCATAGGCAGAGTGGAGAGTGATTTGACATTTGAAGTGACACAGAAAAATTATCACATAAATCCACTAGATTTAATCAAATTAAATTAGTTTTTTAGCTCTATTTGGCTAAAATCACAGGTTAACGGGGGAAATAAAATGAAATCAAGAAAAAGAGTTCTAGTTAAATTTTCAGGCGAAGCACTCGCAGGAGCCAATGGCTTTGGTATAGATACATCGATTTTGAAGTTTATAGCTAGCGAGATAAAGACTCTGATGGAAAATGAGATAGAGGTAGGAATTGTTATAGGCGGTGGAAATATAATACGAGGCGTGAGTGCCGCAAAAGATGGCATCATCAAGAGATCAAGCGGTGATTATATGGGTATGCTTTCAACTGTCATCAACTCAATAGCTATGCAAGAAGCACTCGAACATGTTGGTGTAGAGGTGAGAGTCCAAAGTGCTATCAAGATGGAGGCAATTTGCGAAACTTTTATAGTTAGACGAGCCAAACGACATCTTGAAAAAGGAAGAATTGTGATTTTTGCCGCAGGAACTGGCAACCCATTCTTTACAACTGATACAGCTGCGACTCTAAGAGCTATCGAGATTGATGCGGACATGATTATTAAGGCAACAAAGGTTGATGGTGTGTATGATAAAGATCCAAACAAGTTCATCGATGCAGAAAAATATGCACAATTGACTTACGATATGGCTATGCATGATGATATAAAAGTGATGGATGATACTTCTATAGCACTAGCAAAAGACAACTCGTTGCCGATTATAGTATGCAACATGTTTGAGAAAAACAATTTATTGAAGATAATAGACGGCAATTATGACAGTTGCTCAGTAGTACAAAAAAACTAAAGGATAAAAAATGAGAAGCGAACAAATAACAGCAAAAGCACTAAAAAGATTAGATAATGACAAATACCTACTCTCTATCATGACAGCTAAAAGAGCAGAACAGCTTGCAAATGGAGCAAAACCACTCGTAAAAGCAGATACTGACAAGCAAAAATACACAGATATTGCCCTTTTGGAGATTGCAAATGGTAAAATATGCTTGGATACTATAACTGATATCAAATGACCATAGATGAGTTTGCCGGTAAAATTCAAGCATCAGTTGATATAGAGACATCTATATCGATATTGAAAACATACACCAAAATCACACCATCTATCCAAAAGGCGATTGATTTTTCTATAAAACAGCATAGCGGACAGTTTAGAAAAAGTGGAGAAGAGTATGTAAATCATCCTATTTTGGTGGCTGCATTAGTTGGTTACTATGGTGGTGATGAGTCTATGATAGTTGCTGGTCTTCTTCATGATGTAGTCGAAGACACGGATTGTGATATAGAGACTATAGACTCAATGTTCAACAAAGAGGTGGGTGATTTGGTAGAGGGTCTTACTAAAATCATGGAGATTAGAGATATAGAGCTTATACCTTCAAACTCCAGCGAGAAGATTATATCCTCAGCCCTTACTTTTAGAAAAATGCTCTTAGCTTCTATTAGTGATGTTAGGGTGTTGATAATCAAGCTATGTGATAGAATGCACAATATGATGACGCTACATGGTCTCTCGCCTGCAAAACAAAAAAGAATCAGTGAGGAGACAGTAGTTGTTTATGGTCCAATTGCACATAGACTTGGGATTTCATCTATAAAAAATTACCTAGAAGATACAAGTTTTTTCTATGTTATGCCTCATGAGTACAAGAAGATTGATGACTATATACATGAACATAAACAACAACTTCAACTAAGACTAAACCATTTTGCTTCTAAGATTAGAGCTTTGATGACAAAAGATGGCTTTAATGATGGCGATTTTACCATCCTTAAAAGAGTCAAGCATCACTACTCTATCTATCTAAAAATGCAAAGAAAAGGTATATCTATAGAGGAAGTTTTAGACCTTCTAGCTATCCGTGTCATCGTCAAAAATACTATTGACTGTTATAAAGTTTTAGGGATAATTCACCAAAAATTCAACCCTTTGATAGCTAGATTTAAAGACTACATAGCAATTCCAAAAGAGAATGGCTATCAGACGATTCATACGACAGTTTTTGATGATAAATCTATCATAGAGTCACAAATCAGAACATATGACATGGATAAAACTGCAGAGTTTGGACTTGCAGCTCATTGGAAGTATAAAAGTGGAGGACTAAATCCAAAACTTGAGTGGTTAAATGAACTGAAAACCCAAAATGAAGAGATAGAAAACATAGAAGAGTTTTATGAGATAGCCAAAGACAATCTATATAGTGAAGATATAGCGGTTTTTTCGCCAAAAGGGGATATATTTACTCTGCCAAGAAGTGCTACAGCTTTGGATTTTGCTTATGAAGTTCATACGGAAATTGGTATTTTTGCAAAAGAGGCATATGTAAATAAACAAAAAGTTCCACTTTTGAGTGAGTTAAAAAATGGCGATATAGTTAGAGTTGTTACATCAGATGAGCCGAAATTTAGATGTAGCTGGGTAAATAGTGTAAAGACAGGAAAAGCAAGAAACACCATAAGACTTAACTGCAGACAGAAGATAAAAGAGATAAACAGTAAAATAGCGATAAATCTACTAGCAAACACTTTTGGTGCAAAAAAACAGAAGATAGAAAAGTGGTTGGAAAAAGAGAATTTATCCAAAAAAGCATACAAGATTGCTACTGATTCTATCTACTTTAAAGATGTTGTAAATGCCTTGAAAAAGTATGCAAATAACGAGAGAATGATATTTCCACTCCTGAAAATAAACAGATATAAGATCAAAAAACAAAAATTTGAAAATATCGTTGTTTACTCTAGCGGGCATATATCAAATGTATATTTTGATTTTTGTTGTCATCCAAAAAGAGGTGACAGTATCATGGGCTTCAAGAGGGGCAATGATGTTTTTGTGCACCACAAACTATGTAAAAGAGCAGCTGATTTGATGGATAGCTCTGAAAAGATGGTTTTTGTAAAATGGACAAGAGATGCGCCAGAGAGGTATAAACTGATAGTAAGTTTAGAAAATAAAAAGGGCATTTTAGCATCTTTTTTGGCTTATTTAGCTAAAATGCAGATAAATTTAGTAACAATAGAGCTTGGAAAATCAGAAGAGGGACATGCTGACTATTTTGAGATGATTTTGGAGTTGCCAGATATTCCTGTTGACTCGATTAGAAAAAATTTAAAGTCAAAATATAGTGTCATAGAGTTTGTCTCTATAGATGACGCATATAAAGTTAGTTAAGAAAAAGGATGAAGATGTTAGAGAGTGCTTTAGAAGAGATAAAGCGAGGTGTTAGTGAAATCATAGATGAAAAAAGAGTTGCTCTACTTTTAAAAAACTATTTTGAAAAAGGTGAAGAGTATTTTGTGAAAGCTGGTTTTGATCCAACTGCACCTGATCTTCATCTAGGACATACGGTGCTACTTCAAAAGATGTCTCTGTTTCAAAAATATGGTGCAACTGTGCAGTTTATCATCGGTGATTTTACTGGTATGATTGGTGATCCAACAGGTAAAAACGAGACAAGAAAGAAGCTTGATCGTCAAACAGTGATAAAAAATGCAAAAAGTTATGAAGAGCAAGTTTTTAAGATACTAGACCCTAAAAAAACAGAGATTTTATTTAACTCCTCTTGGATAGAGAAGTTAGGCTCTTCAGGAATGCTTGAGCTGACAACCACTTTCAATGTTGCAAGAATGTTAGAGAGAGAGGATTTTGAAAAGAGATACAAGTCTGGTGCCTCTATCTCGATAAGTGAATTTTTATACCCACTTCTACAGGGTTATGATAGCGTTGCTATTAAGTCCGACATAGAGATGGGTGGAACTGACCAGAAGTTTAACCTTCTGATGGGAAGGCATCTTCAAAGAGCTTACAGTGTTGGAAAAGAGCAAGCAGTAGTCATGATGCCACTTCTTGAAGGACTTGATGGCGTAAATAAGATGAGTAAATCTTTAGGAAACTATATCGGTGTTACAGATGCTCCAAATGACATGTTTGGTAAAATTTTAAGTATCAGTGATGATTTAATGTGGCGATATTATGAGCTTTTGAGCTCACTTAGTATCTCTCAAATAGAATCTTTGAAACAAAAAGTGGATAGTGGAGTGATTCATCCAAAAGTGGCAAAAGAGAATTTGGCCATAGAGATAGTGACAAGATACCATGGAGATAACGAGGCAGCGGACGCAAAAAAAGAGTTTGAAAAAGTACACTCTAAAAATCAACTTCCAAGCGATATCGCAGAGTTTGAAGCCCAAGACTCTAAGTGGATAGCTCAGGCGTTAGTGGATTGTGGGCTTGAGCCTTCAACTTCACAGGCTAGACGAGATATAAAACAAAATGCAGTAAGTGTAAATCAAAAAAAGATAAGTGACCAGCAATTGCAACTAGACAGCGGTGAGTATATACTCCAAGTTGGAAAAAGAAAATTTGCAAAATTAAAGGTAAAATGATGGCATTTAAACCTCTGAAAATCGGAAAGCATACTATAAAGCACCCTATCATCCAAGGCGGTATGGGGCTTGGAATCAGCTGGGACAACTTGGCTGGAAACGTTAGTTTAAATGGCGGTCTCGGAGTCATTAGCTCAGTAGGAACTGGCTACTACAAAGATAGAAAATACACAAAAAAGAGTGTAAACGAGAGACCATTTGAAGTTGAAAATTTCTACTCAAGAGATGGTTTTAAAACCATAATCAACAATGCAAAA
>JALUXQ010000214.1 GCA_027013265.1 Campylobacteraceae bacterium
ACTTCCGCTTGTGGTCATCACAGGCAGTGAGCATCCACTCATCCTAGCATCACCACCAGCAGAAGCAAAACTCGCACATCTGTTTCTTTGATCATCTCCATATAACCCTTTTTTTATATTTTTGTTTATCATGCAACCTATATTTACCCCATATTCGCCATCAAGTCCAGCTTGAGCGATGGTACTGTTTCTCTCGACCACTAAGTCGAACAAATTTTCTATCAAATTTAGATCGATACTCTTTGCAAGCTCATAAATACCCCTAACTGTAAGTTTCTCCCTCTCTTCGTAGGGTGTGCTAAACTGCGCATCATTGCACGCCCTATTGATAACACTTTTGCCATTTTTTTCTATCTTGGTTATATTTGTGTGTAGATGTTTTATCTCTACGAGAGCATACTCTTCATCGTTGTAAACAACTGCTTTGGCGTAAAGAGGTATATCTGTTTTTTCGTGTATAACTTTGATACTCTTTTGGTCTAGAAACTCTTTTACAGCACCGAGCTGCTCCTCTTTAACATGGCTTATAACCATCAACTCTTTTGAAGCATCTCCAGCGATCGCTCCCATAGCACACGAGGCTTCTATGCCTATCATGCCTCCTGCATTTGGGATATTGACTGATTTTACATTTTTTATCATATTTCCCGATACATATATATCTATCTTCTTGGGTTTAGTTCCTAGTACCTCTACAGCTTTTGCACAAGCATATGCAAGTGCTATCGGCTCAGTACATCCTTGAGCGGGAACTATCTCCTCTTTTAGTAAGTTTAATATACTCTGCGTTGTCATTTTCTCATTTCCTTATTTTTTTGGTTTTGTAGTTTTGTATCCAAATATTATAGTTTTCATCTTGCTTGGGCTAAGATTAAAACTCCATATAGTTTTTCCTTTTTTATCAATTTTTGCATTTTTTGTATCAAAAAGAGGCTCTACTTCTATATCCTCATTTTGTGAGATAGGTAACCTCTCTATGAGATTGATTTTCTGTATGGTTTTGCCTATATTTGTAATTTTATACTGCCAAACTTGTGTATTTATCTCTCTATTTCCAAAAAACTTACTCTCATTAAATCTTTTTTGTAATGTTTTTTTGATTTTTATATTTTGATTCTCACCAAAATAGAGATTTATCTGAGTATCTTTTGCTATGTCTGGCAAGTTTCTTGTGCCAATCTGATTGCTGTCTAAGTAGATGAATGCTTGTGCTCCTTGATAATATCTGCTACTTTTAAATTTAGTTCCTAGATATGCGTGCAAGGAGCCATATCCATCTATATCATTTTGAAATTTTATCTTTTTTGTCTGTCTGTCCAGTATTATGATTTTCTCTTTAGCATTTTGCAGCTTCACATGTAGAGCTACAAATGAAGTAGTAGTGAGATTTTCTCTATATATGGATTTCCCCTCTACTGTTGCCATATCCATCGCTACTGGCATAGATTTTTTCATTAAGAGTTCTCTTTTTGGATAGACATTCAAATATCTTGGATAAAAAGGCATAGGAGCAATGGAGTGATTATATCTATTTGAGTGAGCATAAATATCCAAATCTTTAAAATCCTCGCCAGTTTTTTGAATTATTTTTATTTTTTTTATAAATTGCACTTGCAAAGTGTTGCTATTTGCTTCGATGTTATAAAAATGCCTAATCTTAAAATTATACTCAGGATATGTGATTTTAACAATACCACTCTCTTTGCAACTCAAAGAAATATTAAGGTTTTTATATTTTATTGCTTTTTGATTTTGTAGTATTTTTAATTTTTCATTAGCATTTCGCAGTTTTATCTTGTATAAAATTTTTACTAAAATACCCCAAAGTTGCAGATATCTCTTTGTCATTTTTGCCTTTTAGTGATAGTGTTTTTAGAAGATTGTTTCTCTCTTTTAAAGATCTGATCTGATTGTTTAAATCTTCAATTTTTATGCTCAATTTTTTAATTTCTTGATTTTTGTAATTTTTAGGACTACTCAAAGATATATTGGATGCAAAGCATTTTGTCGTTTTTATGCTTATGTTTTCGAGGTTTGTTTGAGCTGGAAGCTTTAGAGAGATAAAATCTTGGTTTTTTACCTGAAAAGTTTTTGTCATAAAGGAGATATTTTTATATATATCTATCTTTGTGTGCACAGGAAAAACTTTTGCATATAGTGAAAAAAACAGGAGCATGGACATCATCATAAATTTAAACATTTAACTCTCCTCAATCTATATTCTTATTTTATCATAATCAATCTATTATGTAAATTCGGATATAATTTGTCTAATAATTGATTACAAGGTAGAACTGATGAGTAATAAAAAGACAAAATATATATTTGTGACAGGTGGAGTTTTAAGTTCTCTTGGCAAAGGAATTGCGGCAGCTAGTATCGCAACACTTTTAAAAAATTGCGGACTAAAAGTCAGTATTTTAAAAGCAGATCCATATATAAATGTAGATCCAGGAACCATGAGCCCTCTAGAGCATGGAGAGGTTTTCGTTACCGATGATGGAGCTGAAACTGATCTGGATTTAGGGCATTATGAGAGGTTTTTAGATGAGAATCTTTACCAAAAAAACAATTTTACAACAGGAAGAGTTTACTCTTCGGTGATAGAAAGAGAGAGAAAGGGTGACTATCTTGGCAAGACTATACAGGTCATTCCTCATATCGTTGATGAGATAATCAGAAGAATCAAAAAAGCTGGTGTTGGTCAAGATGTGCTTCTTGTAGAGATTGGTGGAACAGTGGGTGATATAGAGGGATTGCCATTTTTAGAGGCTATTCGAGGGCTTGGTACCGAAGTTGGTAAAGGCAGATATATGAATATCCACCTGACCTTGATACCATACATAAAAGTTGCAGGCGAGCTCAAAACCAAACCGACTCAGCACTCTGTCCAAGAGTTAAGAAGGATTGGATTGACTCCTGACATGCTTATATGCAGAAGCGAAATGCCTCTTCCTAAAGAGTTGAAAAATAAACTTGCATTTTCTTGCGGAGTTGATAGAAATTCTGTTATAGAGTCACTAGATGCCCCAACAATCTATAAAGTACCTCTAAATTTTCTTAAAGAGGATATCTTGACTCCAATTTCACAAACTTTGAATCTTGATGTTTTAAATCCTGACATGGAGCAGTGGGATACTTTGGTCAAGAGAGTTGTTGACCCGAGTGATGAGGTTAAGATAGCTTTTGTTGGTAAATACCTTGATCTAAAAGAGTCATATAAATCCCTTACAGAATCATTCATACATGCAGGAGCAAATCTAAACACCAGAGTAACCCTTAAATGGGTAGATTCTGAAAAGATAGAGGAGCAAGGCAGTGAAGGTTTGCTAGATGATGTAGACGGCATACTAGTGGCTGGCGGTTTTGGTGAAAGAGGTATAAAGGGCAAGATGGCTGCCATAAAGTTTGCAAGAGAGCATAAAGTTCCATTTTTAGGGATTTGTCTTGGTATGCAATTGGCTCTCATAGAGTTTGCAAAAAATGTACTAAAAATCGAAGATGTAAATTCTGTTGAGTTTGATAAAGATTGCAAGAACCCTATCGTTTACCTCATAGACTCCTTTATAGACGCGAGTGGCAAAAAACAGTTGCGAACATACAAAAGTCCGCTTGGCGGTACCATGAGACTCGGAGGATATGACTGCGATACAAAAGATGGATCACTTTTGAGAGACATCTATGGTGGCGATAAGGTGATAAGAGAGAGACACAGACACAGATATGAGGCCAATCCTGCTTATCGAGAAGAGTTTGAAACAAAGGGGCTCATAGTTGGCGGTGAATCAGATGGGCTTATCGAAACTATAGAGCTTAATAAACATCCATTTTTTCTAGGTGTTCAGTTTCACCCAGAGTTTACCTCAAGATTAACAAATCCAAATAGAGTTTTAGTTTCATTTGTAAAGGCTTCAATAGAAAAAAGAAAAAATGACTAAGCGGTTAAGTAAAGAAGATATAAGAGAGATTCTTTTAAATAGGTTTGCAAATGATGAGTGCACAAAACTAGAGAGTCTCCCAAGTCCGCAGAGTTTCAAAGATATGGACAAAGCGACACAAAGAATCGCAGAGGCAATCGCAAATGATGAAAAGATAGCGATAGCGGGAGATTATGATGTGGATGGTGTCGTCTCATCTGTTATACTTAGTACTTTTTTTGATGATATTGGTGTAGAGTATGAACTGATAATACCAAATAGATTTAGTGATGGGTATGGGCTTAGCATGGGTATTGTCAAGAGGCTTGATGCAAAAGTTATCATAACGGTGGACAATGGCATCTCTGCAGTTGAGCCAGCGATTTACTGCAAAGACAAAGGCATAGATCTTATCATCACAGACCACCATAGTATACCTAGTCAAATTCCGCAGGCGTATGCGATTATAAACCCAAAACAAGAGGATTGCAAGTTTCCAAATTGTGAGATTTGTGGTGCGCAGGTGGCTTGGTATCTAGTGGCAAGTTTAAAAAAGGCTCTAAATGTGAAGTATGATTTATCTTCGTTTTTAGAGCTTCTTTGTATCGCTATCATGGCTGATATGATGGAGTTGGTTGACATGAATAGAGTCATGGTTAAAAAAGGGATACAGGCGCTAAACAGATCTAAAAGACCAGCTTTTGAGGCGATAAAGCGCTATTTTGATAAGAATAGTTTGCAAAGTGATGAGATATCTTTTTTAATTGCACCACTTATTAATAGCTCAGGTAGAATGGAAGATGCAAAGTTTTCATACAACTTTCTAAAGTCCTCTTCTCTCGAAGAGGCGATGGAGAGACTTGAATATATAGTAAATCTAAATAACAGCAGAAAAGATGAAGAGAAAAGACTCTTTGACAACTCATTGCAACATGTAAAAGAGGATGAAAATATCATTATAGCATGGGGAGAAGAGTGGCATGAGGGCATAGTCGGTATAGTGGCTTCAAGATTGTCCAAAAGATTCAAACGGCCAGCAATAGTTTTTTCGATAAATGGTGGTAAGGCAAAGGGAAGTGCAAGAGGTGTTGGCGACATTGACATCCTCTCTTTGATACAAAATCAAAAAGATATCCTTTTGGGATTTGGTGGTCATAAAGGTGCTGCGGGCGTGCTTCTAAAAGAGGAAAATTTAGAGATATTTAAAGCTAGAATGTATGAAGCAGCTAAAAATATAGAGAGTTCAAGACTTAAGGCAAGCACCGATATCTTAGGAGAAATTGATCCAGCTTCTATAGATTTTGAGTTGCTTGAAATCCTTGAAGAGTTTGAGCCATATGGTCAGAAAAATCCAAAACCAAGCTTTATCTTACGAAATATCAGTGTTAAAGTAGATAAAAAATTGGGAAAAGATAAAAACCATCTAAAACTGATACTTCAAGAAGGTACAAGTACTTTGGAAGCGATATTTTTTAACTTCGACAAGCAAGTTGAAAGAGGCGATAAAATCGACATCTTGTTTACTGTCTCCAAGAATGATTATAGGGGATTGGTAACGCCGCAACTCATAGTGCAAGAGATTCTTTAGTTTTTACTGTTTTTGAAATGTTATATCTACCACACATCTTTTGCTCCTAATAAATGGCAGTAATGTAGCTGCTATAAAAAATACTAGATCGCACCATAGGTGTGAGAATTGCCCAAAACTTCATTTTTAATAAAATAACTACAAAATAATCACTCCACACTATTTCCACACTAAAATTATACAATTCTTTTGAATTTCAAAATAAAGGAAAAAAATGAATACTGCAAAGAAAATCATTTATGGAGAATACAGATGAAAAAGTGTAAAAATTCAATCACCCGTAGAGTTTTTGTAAAAGGTGTAGTGGCCGCATCAATAGCGGCAACAGTACCTATAAATCTAAATGCAAAAGAGACAAAAAAAGAGTTTGATAAAGGTAGTGTATTGTCTGGAAAAACATTTAACTTAAGCATAGGATATACCGCGGTAAATGTAACAGGAACTCCTGCAATAGCAACCACTATTAATGGAAAACTACACGCTCCAACACTAAAATGGAGAGAAGGCGATGACATAACTATAAATGTAACAAACAATCTCAGTGAAGATACTTCTATTCATTGGCATGGTATTATCATCCCTACTCATATGGATGGTGTTCCTGGAATCAGTTTTGATGGCATAAAGCCAGGGGCTACTTTTACCTATAAATTTAGAGTCCAACAGAGTGGAACTTTTTGGTATCATAGCCACTCTGGATTTCAAGAGCAAACAGGTGTGCACGGAGCAATTATTATAGAGCCAAAGGAAAAAGATCCATACGATTACGATGCTGATTATGTTGTAGCTCTGTCTGATTGGAGCGATGAAAATCCTAAAAGTATATACAGAAAACTAAAAGTTGCTGGGGATTATTATAATATCAAGCAACGAACGATTGGTGATTTTTTTAGTGAAGTTAAAAAAGATGGCTTTGTGAATGCTTTTGATAAAAGAAAAATGTGGAATAAGATGGATATGGGAGATAGGG
>JALUXQ010000215.1 GCA_027013265.1 Campylobacteraceae bacterium
AACGGTAGTGGCGTAACAGCTCAAACTGAAACTACAGTTCCATAGCATGAAAAACGCATTCACAATGGTCGAGCTTATCTTTGTGATTGTTATCATCGGTATTTTGGCAGCAGTGGCTATTCCTAAGCTCTCTGGTGTCACCGATGGAGCTAAAAAATCTGCTGAGATAGCAACTATCTCAGCAGTTGCTACTGCACTTGATAGTGCGAACGGTGAGTGGAGTATAAATGAGGGCAACTTTCTCTGGGGCAATAAAGAGAGCTCATCAAAACTTAACTCTCTAGGCTATCCAAATGATTTATCAAAAAATGGTGAAGTTTTTGGAGCAGTCATAAAAGGTAAAAACTCTAAATTTACAAAACAAAAGACAATTAATGCAGTTGATTATAATGTCTCTATCTTCACAGGTCCTGCTAGTGACCCTGTGCATGGAGTCAAGTTCGACACAAGTGCTCCAAATAGTGATATACCAAATAAACCAGATCATAATGATTTTTGGATATATGCTTTTTATACAAACCAAAACAAAACTTGTAGCTATAATGGCAAAACGATAGATGCAGGAGATTTTGTTTTAATTGATGTAAACGGAACATCAACTACAAACTACAATAGTGTATCCTTAGTTTGTAATTAAATATTTGTAATTTTCTTTATAATCCAAAATGCAACGCCTAGTACTATGGTGCTAAGAATTGCTACCGCTATACTTCCAGCTTGTATATCCATCTTAATTACCCACTGCTTCAGCTATGGACCACATAGGCAAAAATATACCCAAAGCCAAAAGAAGGACAAATCCCGCAATGGCTGCAATCAAAAGTGGCTCTATCATCGTTGAAACATTATCTACCAAGTAGCCATACTTTTTTCTAAATATATCAGAAATCTTATCTAGCATCTTACTAAGCGAACCACTACTCTCGCCAGCACTTATCATCTGTATAATCATACTCTCAAACTGCTCTGTATCCTCAAAGCCCTCTTTCAAGCTTTTCCCCTCCTCTATAGCATATATGATTTCACTAAGCCTTTCTCTTAGATATGAATTTTCAACGATATTTATAGAGGTGCCAAGTGCATCAATCATAGGTATCCCTGAAGCTGCTAGTCTATCAAAAACATATACAAATCTACCCACCATAGATAGATATATAACCTTGCCGACTATGTAAACTTTTAACATATATCTATCAAAATTGAGTTTGAATTTTTGATTTTTTCTATACAATACTGATAATATAACGCTGATAAGTACTGCTCCAGCTATAATATATGGACCATAGTCAACTATGGCATGTTCTATCCACAGAAGCAAGATAGTAGGAAATGGGAGCTTTGCATGGTACTCTTCAAACATCGCTTGAAATTGAGGCACCACCAAAGTAATCACAAATGAAAAAGCTATAATCATGGCAAATATAACAACCAGAGGATATCTTGTTGCTTTTTTTAGTTTCATCCTGTTATCTTGAATTTCTTGTAGTATTTCAGCTAGTTTATCAATAGATTCATCGAGCATACCTGTTTTTTCACCTAAATCAATCATAGCGATAGAGATGGCACCAACTTCATCCTCAAAATTCTTAAATGCACTTGAAAGATTTATACCACTCTCTACCTCTTGCAAAACAATCACAAAGATCTCTTTGAGTCTCTTGTGCTCTGTCGTACTAACAGCATCTTCCAGGCAAGTTGTTATGGGAAGTCCAGCATTTAGCATCGTAGAAATCTGTCTTAGTGAAGCGATATATGGCTCAAGAGGTACCTTTTTTGCCCTGAGTTTATCTTTGATTTTATCTTTTAGTCTGCTTAATTTTATAGATATGGGCTCAGAAACTTCGTCTATATTTAAAAAAACTCCCAAAGCTTTAGATTTAAATCCCTGTATAGCCTCAAGTTTGTTAGGATATGGAAGAGTTATAGTATCTTTAACACCATTTTTTATATACTCTATCTCAAAGTATTTCATCTTATTTTGCTACTCTTAGCACTTCATCTAGTGTTGTCATGCCTTGAATAGCTTTTTTAACACCATCGACTATCATCGGCTCAAAGCCATCATTCTCTTCTGCTTTTTTGGCTATTTCGTACTTATTCATGTTTATTGATATCAGATGCGAAATCGTTTCGCTAATTTGGAGTATTTCGCTTATCATCGTTCGCCCACTATATCCACTAAATCCACATCTTATACAGCCCTCACCCTTATAAAATTTATAATCTTTTGGCAAGTATTTTTCTACTTTTTCCACCATATTTTTTGGAGGCTTATGCTCTTTTTTACAGTGTGGGCAAATCTTTCTAACAAGTCTTTGAGCCATAACCCCGACAAGTGAATCAGCTATAAGATATGGCTCCAAATCCATCTGTATCATTCTGGTTATCGCACTTGGGGCATCATTTGTATGAAGTGTTGTAAAAACTAGATGACCAGTAAGAGATGCTTGAACTGCGATATTTAGAGTCTCACTATCTCTAACTTCACCAACCATTATGATATCTGGATCTTGCCTTAAGATGGAACGAAGAGCCTGCGCAAAAGAGTAGTCAATCTTTTCATTTATCTGGATTTGCTGAGCAAGCGGGAGTTGATACTCTATCGGGTCTTCTATGGTTATCATCTTGTTTTCTATGCTTTTTATCTCATTTAACGCCGCATATAGAGTTGTGGTCTTGCCGCTTCCTGTTGGACCTGTGACAAAAATGATACCATATGGAGATTTTAAAATCTCTTCAAAAACCTTTATATTGTGGTCATCCATACCCAAATCTCTTAATTTTAAGAGTATCTTTTGCTGATCTAGTATCCTCAAGACTATGGATTCACCAAACATAGTCGGAGCAGTTGAAAGTCTAAAATCATACTTATGATTGTTGATATTCATAGAAAATCTACCATCTTGACTTCTTCTTTTCTCACTGATGTCCAGATTTCCCAAAATCTTTATACGAGATGAGAGAGCATTGTATATATCTTTATCAAAAACAAAATTTTCCCTTAGCACTCCATCGATTCTACTTCTTATGGAGACATTGAAGCCTGATGGCTCTATATGGATATCACTAGCATTGCTCTTGATGGCACTCTTTACGATTTGTTCAATAAGTTGCATGACAGAGCTTTGTTCGCTATCGGCTTTATATGTGTTTGAGGATATCTCTTTTTTTATATTATCTACTATGAATTTTGTAGTGGAAATCAACTCAAATCTTTCAAAGATATGGTTTATATCGTTTTTCAAAGATACATACAATTTTATAGGCTTAGTAGCGATACTTCTCTCTAGTAGTTCCAACGCTTCATAATCAAGTGGATCAACAACTGCTACATGTATAAATTCATCGTCCTCTTTAAAAGGTATAGCGAGTGAAGTTTTTAAGAGCTTTAAAGAGTATCTTGACATAAGGTTAAAATCAACCTCGGTGCCATATAGATCTACAAACTCCATATCTAACTGTTCAGCCAATATCTCCGCAAATACTCGCTCGCTTATATATCCTTCATCTATAAATATTTCACCAAGTTTTTTAGAGTAGTTACTATCTTTTTGCTCTTTAAGTGCAAGCATGAGTTGATCATTTGTGATAAGCCCTTGTTCGACCAATATATCACCGATTCTTATCTTTTTTTGGATCATCTAATTGTCCTTATCTACAAGTACCAGTGGTGTTTAAGCAAAACACCATTTTTGTACTCATCAACATATATCTTGACAGGTTTTGAGTTTGAGCGCCAGAGTATATATGTTCTGTTTTTTAAAACTATTTTGATTTTATCTATTTTTTTATCTATAATTTTATAGTTTTTTTTGACAAGATTTTCAAATACTATAGATAGCAAATGCGAAGTTCTAGGTAGTCTTAGATTGCTCAAATCTATGTCATCATTCATAAACTGATAAATCAACTTTTTTTGAAGCACTATAGTCGAAAAATATGATGCATTTTCTCTATATTTTGGAGTTGAGACCATTTTTTTTATGATTGTTCCTAGAGGGTTTATACTGTCAATTTTTAAGCATGCATTTGCTATCAATGATAAAATAGCCTCATCTTTAATATTTGCAACCGTACCATATATGCAAACTTTTTTATAATTTTGACCCTTATAATCACTAACTATTTTGCTTTTTGTGTAAGAAAAACCTATAGTATAAAAGCTCAACAACGCAAAGATTATTTTTATCATTTTTTTCCTCCTATCTCTTGGAACATTTTTACTGCCTCATCAGAGTCAAAATAGGAAAGATATTGTTTTATAGCCTCTATAGCTTCAGATTTCTTGTTCTGTTCTATTTTTGATTTGGCATAATATTTCCATGGTTTAAATGATGATGGCTTGTAATGGTTTGCTTTTTTTGCAAAATATATAGATTTTCCATATTTTGAATGCTCATAATAGTACTTTGCCAAGCTAAGAGTGGATTTAAAACTCTCATGCTCTTGATTGTCCTTTAATAAGGATTGTTCATCTTTTAGTGATATAACTTTTATATCCACTGTCGGTTTCTGCTCTTTTGGTATAATAACTGGTTTTTTTATCTCTTGTTTTGGAACTATTTTTTTTACTTTTGGTTGAATTTTAATTTCTGGTATAACTATGGTTGGCTTTAAAACTATGGTATCGTACCTATCTTTTTTCACAATTTTCTTTTTTATTGACTTTTGTATGTTTTTTTTGATTTTTGGCAAAACTGTTTTGGGCTTAATTGGTTTTATAATTTTCTTGATGGATACCTCTTTTTTTATAGGCTTATCAATATAAAAATTAAAAACAGTAGATACTGCGACTCCTGCCAATAATACAAAAATCAAAAACCACTTCATAAGTCTTCTGCTGTTTAGCCTTTTACACCTTCTTTGTAACTCTTCAAATGCTCTATCAGTCATGAATCGCACCTATTTCCAATGCACTCATTTGTAAGAGACAAGAGTTGATATCAGAGTATTTTTTCAAGCCATTTTTTTTAGCATACTCCAAAAGTGATAAGAGCGTAAATACAAACTTTTTGACAGTCCTAAAGTTTCCTTGGCAATATTTTGTTATCTTCATGGCATCTTTTTTTGAAAACATGAGTGCTATCTCATTATGGTCTCTCATTAAAAGTGTGCTTTGTATGTACCTATACACTTCACTATGATGCAATCTTCCATACTCTATGACCACTTTTGTTCTTGATTTAAAGTGTTTTTTCTCGAGTATCTCACACCCCTCTTCTTTATGCATTGAGAGTACAAATTGAAAAATTTTTGTATCTCCCAAAATCCTGATAAGCTCAAACTGCTCCTCGTTTAATAGTTGCGCTTCATCTATGAAAATAGTATGCTTATCATCTCTATACTCTTCCAAGAGCTTCTCTTTTAGGGCATTAAAATTGATCGTTTTATCAAACTCTAAGCCTTTTGCCTCATATAAAATCTTAAGCAAATCTCTCTTATCAAAAAATGGATGGTCTATAAAAATACTCAGTTTTTGTTTTTCTAATTCACCACTTATAAGCCTTAAAATGTAACTCTTGCCAACACCTGGGTCTCCTATAAGAAAAATAAGAGGCGCATATCTCTCTTTGATGGCATTCTCTATCTTGTATCTTGAGACTTCTGCACTTGTACTATCAAAATAAAATTTTGCATCTATCACATCAACAAAAAGTCTCTTTGCTTCTTCAAAATCTCTCATTTTTTAGCTTTTTTAGATATGGTTATATCAAACTCACTTAAATTTGGTTTTCTGTTCACATCTACAATATGAGGAATTAGTACGATTATAAGTTCGCTATTTGTGATAACTTTTGCACTACTTTTAAAAGCTCCACCGATCAAAGGTAAAGAAGATAGAAGTGGAACACTTGTATTTGTCAAGTTTTCATTTTTGTTTATCAAGCCACCTATGAGTATCTTATTGCCATCTTTCACTTTTACTACAGACGAGAGTTGTTTTATCTTAATATCTGGTGCTAAAAATGGTACACCATTGGCATCTACATGCTCTTTGGATATCTCACTTACTATTGGATTGATTTTTAGCATGATAAAATTATCATCTGTGACTTGAGGAGTGATATCTAGTGTAACTCCAACAAATGTTGAGTCAGTTGTGTAGTTTGGAGTGGTTGTAGTTCCTCCGCTTGAAGTAGTTGTAGTACTTCCGCTATTATATCTATAATTAACCTCAGTTCCCACATTTATGACCGCTGATTGATTATTTAGTGTCATCACTTTCGGGTTTGATACTACTTTTACATTGCCTTGCGTTTTTAAGAATTTGATCAAGCCAGCCATAGAAAAATTGTATCCCACCAGATAGTTTGGCTTTTTGAAACCTGTTGCTAAAACCCCACCTGTTCTTTGTCTTGTTGCATCACTAGAAGCATTGATGCTTAACTGGAACTTGCTCCAATCTACACCGTTTGTTTTATTGTGACTATATGTAACTTCTATCAGCTTTGCCTCTATA
>JALUXQ010000216.1 GCA_027013265.1 Campylobacteraceae bacterium
TATGGATGCAGTTCAGTCAATGTTAAGAAGTGGATCTCTAAACAAAAGAGGTGGAGGAAGATATGTTCTTGCAATCTCTACTCTTATAAATGATACAACTCAAAGAATTGATATGGATCAGTTGATAAAAAGCATAAGAATATCACTATTGCAAAGTGGAAAAGTTGTTGTTACTACAGCAGTAAGAGCTGGAGGAGCAGAAGACACTATGAGTTATGATGCTAGAAAGCTAAGAAAATCAGATGAATTTAACCAAAGAACAGTAGCGAAAAAAGGTCAAATGATAGCCCCTGATTTCTCACTATCTGGTAAAATTATCCAAAGAAATGCAACGATGTCTAATGGTAAAACTAAAGTTGATTATTATATTCAATTAACTTTAACAGACATCAAAACAGGTCTTGCGTATTGGGAAGGTGAAACTGTGATTAGTAAAGCAGGCAGTGGCAAAAGTGTAAATTGGTAAGGAATAGATATGAATAAATTAATTAGCATCATTATTTCTTTTTTATTTTTGACAATATCTGCAAATGCAACCGATACAATTAGTCAAAAAGATATAAATAAGATAAACCAAATGGCAAAACCAGTAGTTGTGGAGGATGCTGGGGATAGAGTTGAAGACTGGGCGTATAATGTTGTAAAAAGGTTTGGTGTAGAAGAGTTTGGTGAAAATAATGGAAAATACTTCTTTTTTGCAAGCCAAAGCGTATCTTTGAAGCCAACAGATCCACAATATGGTGATGCTTTAGTCAATGCTTATGACAAGGCTATGATGGATTTACAAAATCAATATCTTATGGCTAGATTTGGTAAAAATATAGTTGAAAAAATCAAATCGTTCTATTCGGACAGGTCAACAAACGCCAAGCAGATTGAACTACCAAGTATTAATGCAAAGGGATTTCTTGGTAAAGTCTTAAGAATTTTTGACAAAAGTCTGGATGTAACAGATAAAAAGCTTGATAAGAAATTAAACGATCTTGGTGTTAGTCCTGAAGAGTTGGATAAAATGACACCTAAAATGAAGAAAGATGTCTTAAGAGATAGATTTATAAAAAATTCTATTAGAAAAGCATCTGGTAGCATTTCAGGTCTTTTCCCCGTCCAAACAGCTATAGTGAGCGATAAAAGTGGTAGAGTAGTTGTGGGTGTTGTTGCTGTTGCTACTCCTAAAACAATCCAGATAGTGAAAGATATAAGACTTCAAAGAAAATCTTTAGTTAAAGGTAAGGGAAGGGATATAAAAGGATTGTTGCCTCAAAGCAAAAAAGAGTATTTGAGCACTTTTGGAGTTCGCCTTGCTTATGACAAGGATGGAACACCTATGATAATATCTTATGGGATTGGTTCGTACTCAAAAGATAGAGATGATACATATGTAAATGACCAACTCAAAAAAGAGGCAAAAGCAAATGCCATCAGCAATGCCGATGCTCAGCTATCTGAGATAGTAAATGGATATATGAGCTCCAAAGAGAGTAGAAAAAATGGAGAAGAGATAAGGAAATATGTCGAAAGAAAAGTGAAGCCAGATAGCGATACAATAGAGAAAGCTATAAAAAATATCATAAAGATTACCAATAATAGTGCAAGAAGCAGCGCACATATGAGCCTAAAAGGTGTAAGTACAGTAAAAACATGGAGAGACACCACAAAAGATGGTGTAAAATTTGTAGGAGCAGTAAGAGTTTGGAGATACAGCACTCTTAAAGCAGCAAATAACTTTAATAACGGCAAATATGGGGTAAAACACAAAAGAAAAAAACATAAATACACTAAAAGCATGCAAGTTAGCAAACCTATAAATGATGTAAATGACTTTTAAAAGGCTAAAGAAATGAAAATTAAAATTTTATTATTACTACTCTTGTTTCCACTATTTTTGTTTGGAAAAATTCAAACAACTTACTTGGTTACAGAGGGTTCTGGTTCCTCAAGAGCTAGTGCGGTTAGAGATGCTCTTATAGAAGCGGTAAAACAGACTCAAGGTGTAGCCATTAGTGCAAAAAGAGCTTATGCTAAATCTATAAAAGAGGCAGGCATATCGATTGATGGAGATAGTTCACATGGAGTATCTATAACAGAACACTCTGTTAAAAAGATTAAAGAAGCCACAAGAGGTTTTATAAGAAATTATAGAATTGTAGATAGCTATAAGCAGAGTGGGGAGTGGATTGTAAAAGTTCAAATAAAAATGCTTAAATACAAAACTCCTGGATTAAACCCTCAAAAAAGAAGAAAATTATCTGTAATTCCATTTGAATATAAGAACTCATATGTAGTTTTGGGAGATTATACAAATGGAAAAGTTGTATCCAAAAGATTTACTCAAGCCCTTGTTTCCAAGATAACTCAATCTAGAAAGTTTACTGTACTTGATAGAGAAAATAGCAAATATTATGTTCAGGAAAAAAACTTTATACTTTCACAAAATTCTTCTAAACTTGAACTTTTAAAGCTTGGAAAGAGACTTGGAAGTGACTATCTTGTAGTTGGGCAAATTTTGGATTATAAGGTCGATAAAGTTACTGAACACAACAACATAGGAATTCCAGAAACTTCTAGTTTGGTTTGTGAAGCTACAGTATCATACAGAATTTTAGCTATGGCTACACAGCAGATAAAATGGAGTGAGACAGTTTCGACAACTTTTTCACTAGATGGAAGTGTGTCAGATAAGTCAGCAGAAGCTATCGTTGCTTTGAGTATGGATAAGATAGCAGGAGAGATTTTAAATCATATCTTAAGCAATATTTATCCACCGATGATATTAGCAGTTACATCAGGTAGTATAATTGTAAATCAGGGAGGCAATAGCATTCATCAAGGGGATATTTTCAAAACTTATAAAAAAGGTGAAAGATTGGTTGATCCATATACCCATGAATTTTTAGGCTACGAAGAACTAGAAACAGGGACTATAAAAATCACAGCTGTTAGACCAAAGATCTCTTATGCAAAACTTCTAAATGGAATTGTGAATAAAGGTATGGTACTAAGAAGTGTAGAGCAAAAATCAAAAAAAAATAAAAGTGAAGGCGAAGCTACAACTGATGTAAAAATTGCTCCTAGTGGTGGAGTTGTTCTTCCTTTTGACTAAGTATAGGGGACAATAAAATGACCATAAAAATAGGAATCTTAACGATGTCTGATAGGGCTAGTGCAGGAGTTTATGAAGACTTATCTGGAAAAGCGATAATAGATACCATGAATGATTATCTAACTAGTACTTGGGAGAGTGTTTACAAGGTGATTCCTGATGACCAAGCACTTATAGAAGAGGCACTAAAGGATATGGCTGATAAGCAAGGGTGTTGTTTGATAGTCACAACAGGAGGAACTGGTCCAGCCGTACGAGATATAACTCCTGAAGCTACTGAAGCCGTGTGCGATAAAATGATGCCAGGGTTTGGAGAGCTTATGCGTCAAGTAAGCCTAAAGTATGTACCAACTGCTATACTATCTCGCCAAACTGCTGGCATAAGAGGTAAGAGTCTCATTATAAATCTACCAGGAAAACCAAAGTCTATAAGAGAGTGTTTGGATGCAGTTTTCCCAGCAGTTCCATATTGTATAGATTTGCTAGATGGTCCTTATCTCAAGTGTAACGAAGAGGTTATAAAACCATTTCGCCCAAAACAAAAATAGATATATTATTGCAAGTCAGGGAAAGAGTTTAAAGTTTAACCCTGACCCCTTTTAAGTTCTTTTAATTCTTGTTCTATTTTGCTGTATTTGTTTCTTGCATCATTTAGAGTGGTTTTGTTTTGTTCTACTACTTCTTTTGGTGCATTTGCTACAAATTGCTCATTATCTAACATACCATTTAATTTTATAATCTCTTTTTCTAATTTTGCTTTTTGATTATCTAATCTCTGTATTATTGGAGCCAAATCTATATTTTCAAGTGGTATATAAACTTCTAGATTATCGCTTATGTCACTAGCGGAGTTTTTAAGTTTTTCATCTATAAAATCTATATTTTCTACTTTTGCCAAAAGCGAGATGTATTTTACTGCATCTTTTAAGAGTTCTTTATCTTTTGCCTTTATAGATGCAAATTCTATCTTTTTATTCCCCATGTCTATATTTGCTTTTGCCCGTCTTATGCTAACGATTGCTTCTATGACAAGTTCAAATGTGCGTTCTGCTTTATCATCTCTTGGTTTGGCTATCGGATAGTTTTTTACCATTATAGACTCTGAATTTTCAAGACTCGTGTTTGAAAGTTCATGATATAAAAACTCAGATATAAAAGGAGCGAGTGGATGAAGTAACTTCATAGCTTCTTTATAGATGCTTCCAAGCTCTTTTATGCTTGATTTATCCGCTTTGCTAAGCTCTATACCCCAATCACAAAACTCTCCCCATAGAAACCTGTATAGCGTAGTTGCTGCATCATTGAACCTGTAAGCATCTACATAGTCTCTTATCTCTCTAGTCGCAAGTTGCAATCTTGAATACATGTAAACACCAAGTGGAGTTTTTATCTCTATGTTATCCAAATCATCAAAGCTTTTTTCATGCATTTGTAGAAATCTTGAGGCATTATATAGTTTATTTGTAAAGTTTCTTATCTGCTCTAGCTTTTCTCCACTTAGTTTTATGTCTCTGCCTTGGACTGCTAAGATAGCCAGTGTAAAGCGAAGTGTATCTGCACTATACTCTTTTATAGTATCCAGTGGATTTATGACATTTCCTTTGGATTTACTCATCTTAGCACCGTGCTCATCTTTGACTAAAGCATGCAGATATATATCTTTAAAAGGGAGCTCTTTAAATGTATGCTCACCTTGGAACATCATCCTTGCAACCCAAAAAAAGAGGATATCAAATCCTGTTATCAGAAGTGAATTTGGATAAAAATCTTTCAAATCATCCTCAAACCATTTTTCACCTTCAAAAGCTCCGTCATTTCCCCAGCCTAAAGTTGAAAATGGCCACAAACCAGAACTAAACCAAGTGTCAAGCACATCAGGGTCTTGATATATGTTGGTGCTATCACATTTTTGACAACTCTGCTCACTCTCTTTTTCGCTTGCCCACTCAAATCCACAATCTTTACAATAAAACACAGGTATCTGATGTCCCCACCAAAGTTGTCTTGAGATACACCAGTCTCGCAAATCTTTCATCCAAGCATTAAATGAGTTTATCCAGTGAGCAGGATAAAATTCTGCCAGGTGTTCGTTCACTTTTTTTATGGCACCATCTGCTATCTCTTTTTTGACAAACCACTGTTTCGATATGTACGGCTCGACCACATTTTTACAGCGGTAGCAGTGCCCCACTTGATTTTCATAATCTTCGATTTTTTCAACAAAACCCTCATCTTGAAGTTTTTGAACTATTGGTTCCCGAGCTTCTAGTCTCTCATGTCCTTTAAATTCACCACACTCGCTGTTTAAGATACCATTTTCATCAAAAATAGTGATAAACTCCAAATCGTGTCTTTTTCCGACTTCATAGTCGTTTATATCATGGGCAGGAGTCACTTTAACACACCCTGTCCCAAACTCCATATCTACATGTTCATCTGTGATGATTTTGATTTTACGCCCTATGAGTGGAAGTACGACTTCTTTGCCTACTAAATCCTTGTATCTATCATCATCAGGATGTACCATGACTGCAGTATCACCAAAGTATGTTTCAGGTCTTGTGGTAGCGACCACTAGATACTCATCTGAGTCATTTAAGAAGTATTTTATATGGTAAAGTTTGCCTTGGTGTTGTTCGTATTCGACCTCTATATCGCTTAGGGCTCCATCGTGTGTACACCAGTTTACCATGTAGTTCCCACGGACTATCAAACCCTCATTGTAGAGTTTTACAAAAGCTTTTCTTACAGAGCTTTTGAGTCCCTTATCCATAGTAAATCTTTCGCGACTCCAAGCAGGAGAGATTCCTAGTTTTCTCATTTGATGAACTATCTCGCCACCGCTTATCTCTTTCCATTCCCAAACTTTTTTCAAGAACTCCTCTCGACCTATCTCCTCTTTCGTAACTCCTTTTGCCAAGAGTTGCTTCTCTACTACATTTTGAGTGGCAATGCCAGCATGGTCAGTTCCTGGTTGCCAAAGAGTTTTAAAGCCATCCATCCTTTTGTATCTGGTTATGATGTCTTGGAGTGTGAAAGTGAGCGCATGACCTATATGCAGACTTCCTGTAACATTTGGAGGTGGCATCATGATGCAAAAATTTTTGTCTTTTTTTTGAATATCTTTATTGCTATCTATCTCAAAATATCCCCTATCTTCCCATATCTTATAGTAATCATCTTCTATCTCTTTTGGATTATAAACCGTACTCTTTTCACTCATAATAAAAATACCTTTAATTTTTGAATGACGCGATTATATCAAAAAGGCATTGAAAAATGGATTAATAATGCGATTTTTAAGGTTTTTTGATGTAATATAGACGAATATATATTTGAAAAGGACTAAAAGTGC
>JALUXQ010000217.1 GCA_027013265.1 Campylobacteraceae bacterium
GATACAGAAGTTAAAATACCTACATGTAAACTTTGATAAAACAGCTAGAATTTACCCTCGGAACAAAGATTTTAAATCAGGCATATATGATAGTGTCTATACCAAGATATTTTCATTGCTCGATAGTGATAAGATTGACTTAAATGAAGACATATACCTTCAAAATGGAAATATATACTATGTAAAAGAGCTAGAGTCATACTATCTTGGTACAAAATATGTAGTGGTTGAGGTAAAAGACAGCGGTATTTGGAAAAAGAAAACTTATAGGAGTCTAGTCGTAAATGGTGGATTTTTGCTTGCAATTCTACTACTTATGGGCTATTTTTTGATGAATTTACTACTAAAACCTATGCGAGAAGCTATATCTTTATTGGACAGATTTATAAAAGATACAACTCATGAACTAAATACACCAGTGAGTACAATTTTATCAAATATAGAACTTAGTGATGATGATATCATAGATGAAAAACTGCAAAAAAGACTAGACAGGATAAAAATAGGAGCTAAGACTATATCCAACTTGTATCAAGATTTGGTATTTTTAACACTCTCAAGCAGAGTCAAATCAAAAAAACAGAGTGTTGATTTAAAAGAGTTATTAAAGGAACGAGTGGAGTATTTTTCTCTATTTTTAGAGTCTAAGAAGATAGCTTTGGAGCTTGATTTGAAAGATGATGTAGTTTTGCAAATAGACAGAAGTAAGCTTACAAAATTGATAGACAATCTCCTCTCAAACGCTATAAAATACAACAAGATAAGAGGAAGTATCAATATAAAACTTGCAAAAAACTTTTTTTATATAAAAGATAGTGGACGAGGCATACAAAAAGAGAAGTTGACTCAAATCTTCAAAAGATATGAAAGAGCAGATAAAAGCGTTGGCGGTTTTGGTATAGGTTTGAGTATAGTCAGTAAAATCGCTCTTGAAGAGGGTTTAAATATAGAGATAGACTCTGTCTTTAAAGAGTTTACAACAGTAAAGGTTTTATGGTGAGGATTTTTATATTTGCTATTTTATTTACGCTTGGTTTACAAGCATCTGTATACCAAAAAAATTGTGTTAGTTGTCATAAGAAACTGCCTATAAAGATAGATAAATTTTTTTATAGATATCTATTAAAATACAGCAGCGCCATAGAGACAAAATATGCCCTAAAACTATATTTGCAAAATCCAAAAAAAGAGAATTCTATCTTAAATCCTGCACTACTCAACCGTTTTGGTGTAAAGAAAAAAAGTAAACTAAGTGAAAAAGAGCTCAAAGAGGCGATAGATGAGTATTGGGAAACCTACAAGATTTTTGGAAAACTAAAATAGATGAACTATATAGGCTCAAAACTCAAACTATCTTCTTGGATAATTAAGGAGGTCAAAAGAGTCGCTGGAGATGATTTGTCTCAAAAAGTATTTTGTGATATATTTGCGGGGACTGGTATAGTTGGCAGGACTTTTAAAAAAGATGTGAAAAGAGTCATAGCAAATGATTTGGAGCACTATAGTTTTGTGCTAAACAAAAACTATATAGAAAACCACAAAAAGATAAACCACAAAGAGAGCTATATAAAAGAACTCAATGACTTACCTCTAAGAGATGATGGTTTTATATACCAAAACTACTGTCTTGGAAGTGGAAGTGGGAGGCAGTACTTTAGTGATATAAATGGCAAAAAAATTGATACGATAAGGTTAAAGATAAAGGAGTGGAGACAAAAGAGAAAAATCGAGTTGGATTTATACTATTTTTTATTGGCATCACTTCTTGAGAGCGCTGATAAAGCAGCAAATACGGCTTCAGTCTATGGAGCATTTCTAAAGCATATCAAAAAAACAGCTTCAAAAGAGATGATTTTAGAGCCTGCCGATTTTGTGATAAATGAAAACAAGCACCAAGTCTTCAACAAAGATAGTAATGAGCTTATAAAAGAGATAAAAGGCGATATCTTATACCTTGACCCACCATACAACCATAGGCAGTATAGCGCAAATTATCATATATTAAATACAATCTCTCTTTATGAGACATTCATGCCAAAGGGCAAAACAGGGTTGCCTGATTATAATCGCTCCTCTTACTCTAAAAAGGCAGAAGTTCACAAAGCTTTTGAAGAGTTGATAAAAAATGCAAACTTTAGGCACATCTTTTTAAGCTATAACAACGAAGGCTTGATGAGTGAAGAGGATATAAAAAATATAATGTCAAAATATGGCAGATACACCCTTGTCAAAAAAGCGTACCAAAGGTTCAAAGCAGATAAAACTGTTGCAAGACACCACAAAACAGACAAAACTTTTGAGTATCTTCATATCTTAGAAAAATAGCCTAAATTATATAGTGTTTTGTATCAATGGACTACCCTATGTAGCTATTTAGTTCCTCCCTTAACTCTTCTATAGTCTCTAATTCTCTTAATTTTATATATTTTTGAATCACTTGTAGGTTTTGCGAATCCGGATATATCCTCAAGCAATATCTAAACGAACTCATATACTCTATTATGTTTAGTATTTCACCTTTCGTACTCACTTCATACTCTTTGCCAAAAAGTGCTATTTTAAATTTTATATCTACACGCGCACCAATACAAAAACCATCATTGCTTGTACTTATAAACCCCAAACCTCCAGATGATAAATCATATAGGTTTCCACTTAGTTCTCTATGTTTTTCGCTCTCCAAGGTTACTTGCACAAATACATTAGGGTATATTCTGATAAATTCTCGTTGGATTGCTGGCAAATTTAAAAGATAAACAAAGTTATTTAGCACTACAGTTTTTGTTGAAAAGTTACTATAGGATATATCTGCTTTTACATACCTGTTTAAGTGGTCATTTTTTATTATATACGCTTTACCTTCAAGCTTCATTGCCACCTCTTGGAGTTCATTTTCCATCTCAAATACAACAGATTCATCATCTATTTTCACTATTTTACCCTTATAGCTAATAGGGATACCTTGATAAAGATTCATAAACTGGACTTTTGCTCCATTGTCTTTTATCTTTTGAAATATAGCCAGTATATTGTTAGAGTAAATATGATTTTGAGATTCAAATCCGATTTTTAAGTCAAGGTTTTCTAAATCATCATTGATACTACTTTCAAACATACTATAAAAATCTCTCAAGTATCGAGTCATTTTTTCGATTAATTCTAAAGAAGTTTTACCTTCTTTTTTCATAAACTCTATATATTTTTCATACAAGTAGAGTGTGCTTTTATTTATCAAAAAATCTATATCTTTACTATTTTTTTCCACCTTTAAATCTAGAAATTTTAAATTTTTAAATGTGTTGATTTCATATTTGTCTTTAGCTAAAACAGATAGAAAGTTTGTAGCGATTTCTCGAGCAGTTTCTTCATTAATATCCATATCGTATTTATTACCTATTATAAAAAAATAGTCTACATAACTATCTTCAATATTAACTAAAAAATTTCTAAAAAAATTTCTAAATTCCACTTTCATACTATCCCTTATCTATTTCTTTATTATCATTATACCTAAACTAATTTGAGTTTCAGTTTTTCATTTCGGCATATAGTCTTCAGGTGATATTCTTGATGCTCCAGTCTAGCGTACTATTTGCAAACATAGGCACAACGCCTCTGTAAGAGCTAGGTACAAAGAAAGGTTTTTTCTCTAAAATCACCTCTTTTTTTATAGGCTCAAAATAATAAATAGCCCTTGCATTATCACTCACAAATGGTTGTAGATTTTGCAACACTCCATGCTTTTCAAAAAGAGCTGCCAAAGCCTGCAGAGCGATTGGGGCAGTAAAGACACCAGCTGCACAACCACAACTCTCTTTTTTGTCTCTTGGGTGTGGTGCAGAGTCGCTACCAAACATCACTTTTGGGTTTGCACTTAGTGCAACCCTCAAGAGTGCCTCTTTGTCTTGAGGTCTTTTAGCAATCGGCTTGCAAAAAAGGTGAGGATTTAACATGCCTCCTGCTACATCATCAAGAGTTATATGAAGATGATGTAAAGTGATAGTAGCATATAGATTTTCGTATCTATCTAGCAGATCCACACTATGTTTGGTTGTTATATGCTCCATCACAATCTTGAGTTTTGGAAAATTTTTGGCAAACTGTTCATAAACAGAGCCAAACTCTTTCTCTCTGTCCATGACAAATCCATTTGTCTCTCCATGTACCAAAAGTGGGATACCAAGTTCACTCATAGCTTCAAAAGTCTGCCTTAAATCTTCAATATCCATGCTTTTAACTCCGCCCTCAGAGTTAGTTGTGATTCCAGTAGGATAGAGTTTTATAGCACTTATATGTCTCTTTGCCTCTTGTAAAAAAGCAAAATCATAATCATTTCTAAAAAAGAGTGTCATAAGTGGCTCAAATCTATCATCAGCTATACTCTCTTGCACTCTTTTTTTGTACTCTTTTAGAGCCTGCAAAGAGGTGATAGGTGGCGCAAGATTTGGCATGATAATGGCGCCAGCAAAGCTGTGCGAGCTAAGAGGTGCTACTTTGTTTAACATATCCGCATCTCTTAGATGTAGATGCATATCTAATGGTGAATTTATAATGAGTTCCATATTTTTTCCTATCTTTTATCTAAAATTATATCTAAAATATTATTATTATAAAATTTTGTGTTACTTTATTACACATTATACTATAATAATAAAAATAATAATAAATTATATCCTGCATATAAAGCATACTATTTTGGTAGGGTATAATTATCGCAAATACTATTAATTTAAAATTAAGAATATTTATATTAGAGTGTACTCTAAGGTTGGTTTAAGACCTACAAAACTTACAAGGAGAAGATATGAACAGAAGAGATATGCTAAAACTAGCAGGTGCAACAGTAGCTACAGGTGCAATTTCCAGTTATGGGTCTAGCACAAAAGATATGGATTCTAAAGCACATGAAAATCCGATCATAAGCTCAGCTGCAAGGTTACCAAGAAATGGTAATGGTCCGAGAGTAATTGTAGTTGGAGGTGGGTGGTCTGGATTGTCAGTCGCGAAGCGATTAAAGCAGTTTGTTCCTCAAGCTGATGTTGTATTAGTGGAACAAAGAACAACTTTTGTATCTTGTCCTATAAGTAATCTGTGGCTTGTAGGAGAAGTGGATTTAGAATTCTTGACACACAGCTTTCTTGATGCAGCAAACAATAACAATTATACATTTTTTCACTCATCAGTTTATGATGTTGACAGAAAAAAACAGATAGTCTATACAAATAGAGGATATATTAGCTATGATTATCTCGTGCTTGCTCCTGGTATTGATTATGATTATAGCAGATGGACACACGGAGATGAAGAGCTAGAGTATAAACTGCGTACACAATACCCTGCTGGTTTTAGAACTCATAGTGAACATGCAACCATAAAAGATAAGATAGAAAATTTTGATGAAGGAAATTTTATACTGACATGTCCTGGGGGAAACTATAGATGTCTTCCTGCTCCATATGAAAGAACTTGCTTGATAGCTGATTATTTCAAGAAAAACGGTATAAAAGGTAAAGTTATCTTGATGGATGAAAATGTAGATATCACGATCAAGAAAAAAGGATTTCACTCTGCATTTAATGAAATGTATAAAGATTATGTCACTTATATGCCTGACACAAAGATAGAAAAATTTGATTTAAAAAATAAAACAGTAACCACAGAATTTGGTGAAGTTGTAAAATTTGCAGATGCTGCTTTTTATCCCCATGTCAGAGGAAATAAACTTTTAGAGATAGCAGGAGTTGCAAAAGATGCTATAAATAAAGCAGAAGCGCATATAGATCCTTTCACATATCAAGTTATTGGAGATCCTCATGTATATTGCTCAGGAGATGCGAGACCTATGGGATTTAGTAAATCAGGGAACACTTCAAATTCAGAAGGGCATGTAGTGGCTAGAAGCATAGCTGACCATATTTTGGGTAAAAAATTCAAATGGTCATCACCTCATACCACTTGTTACTCTGCAGTAGCCACAAAACCATTAAGATCAATTTTTGTAAATGCTGATTACAAATGGAATAAAGCAAATGGCTCATTTGGTTTTTATAATGCAGCAACTATGGAAAACTGGCATGGTAAATCTGGCACAAATGCTGGTAGAGGAACAAAAGAGTGGGCATCAGGAATGTACAGAGATATGTTTTCATAGGATGTATCAATGAAAAGAAGAAATTTTCTAAAGATAGTAGGGGGATCAGCTGCACTTGTGGCAGTTGATCCCTCACTTATAACACAAACACTTTATGCAAGTGATGGCTCTATGTACAAAGCATATGAAAAAGTCTTATTGGTTAATGATGTGGGTACTCCTATTTTAGCAAGTTCCCTAAAAAAAGATACTAATTATATATTTAAGTATCCATATAAAGGAACTCCTGTTTTACT
>JALUXQ010000218.1 GCA_027013265.1 Campylobacteraceae bacterium
AAGGCTTATAATTTGCCTAAGATTAGATTGCACGATTTAAGGCACTTAATAGGCTCTTATTCTATCAATTATCTTAACTTACCAATAGAGCATATATCTTATACTTTAGGTCATACAAGTATAGATATAACACAGAAGTATATAACCGTAAAACCGCAGATTAGTAAAGATGTAATTGATAAGATATTTAATAGTTTAGATGATTAAAAAAGGTGGATGGGGTAAAGGGATTCGAACCCCTGATGACTGGACCAAAACCAGTTGCCTTACCGCTTGGCTATACCCCAACAATAAGCTTAAGAAAATTGGTTGCGGGAGACGGATTTGAACCATCGACCTTCGGGTTATGAGCCCGACGAGCTACCAAACTGCTCTATCCCGCGTTATTGAATTGAGGTGAAATTATAGTCATTTTTATCTTAATTGTCAAGGGATTATGATACAATTTCACGAAATTAAAATTATTTGGAGAAATTTATGTCTATAAATAGAGTTCAAAGGGCGATTAATGATATAAAACAGGGCAAAATGGTCTTGATGGTAGATGATGAAGATAGGGAAAATGAGGGCGATTTAGTATATGCGGCTACTTTTTCGACACCTCAAAAAGTAAATTTTATGGCTTCTCATGCAAAAGGGTTGATATGTGTAGCCCTTTCTAAAAAAGTTTCGGACAGACTTGATCTTGTTCCTATGGTTGTAAATAACAATTCTCAACATGAAACTGCTTTTACCGTTACTGTTGATGCTGTGACTTGTACAACAGGAATTTCTGCCTATGAGAGAGATATGACTATAAAAATACTAGCAGATGGCGTAAGCAAGTCGAGTGATTTGGTTCGTCCAGGTCATATATTTCCTTTGATAGCAAAAAAGGGTGGTACGCTTGTCAGAACGGGGCATACTGAAGGCTCAGTAGATCTTTGCAAGCTAGCAGGCTTAAACAGTGTGGCAGTCATTTGTGAAGTCATGAAAGATGATGGTACTATGGCTAGGCGAGACGATTTGGATATATTTTGTAAAAAACACGATATAAATACTATCTATATCTCAGATATAGTGGAGTATCGCTTAAAACACGAATCTTTAGTGAGAGAGGTTGCATCATCAAATACATCTTTTTTAGGAGCAGATGCTAGAAGAGTTGATATGGTAGATCACGAAGGAAATCATCATACTGTATATGAATTTGGAAAATTCAAAGAGACATCAGCTGTAAAATTTCATAATATTCTCTGGGATGATGAACTCTTCTCAAATAGTGAAAAGTTCAATGGTATGATGAAAGCCATAGAATATCTGAAAAAAAATGGCGGAGTCCTCGTCTTTATAGGAACTGAAAATTCATTTAGCAAAGAGATAAGAGAGTTCGGAGTAGGGGCTCAAATACTCAACAAAATAGGCGTCAAAAATATAAGGCTGATATCATCTATAAAAGGGTGTGAATTTGTGGGACTTAGTGGATTTGGCTTAAAAATTGTAGAAAATTTAGAGCTATAAATAATGTTAATGAGAGTATATTATGACGATACTGATGCAGGTGGTATCGTCTATCATGCAAATTATTTAAAATACTGTGAAAGAGCTAGAAGTGAGCTGTTTTTTGAGGCGGGTAGAACTCCGACTGCAGATGGTGCCCACTTTGTTGTAAAGCATATAGATGCAGAGTTTATAAAATCAGCAAAATTAGGCGATATGATAGAGGTGCGTCACAAGGTTGTAAATCTAAAATTTACCTCCATGCAACTATATCAATCAATTTGGCTAGATGATGTTAAGATTTTCGAAATGACTTCTACTTTGGTTTTTGCCAAAAAAGGAAAAATTGTAAAAATCGATGATGATATGAGAGAATTTCTTATAAGCCTTCATCTGTAATAGGAACAATCTTGTATCTTTGGGTACTCATGATATCTGTCTTGTAGGCAACTTGCCCGTTATTTATCTCTTCTTTGAAGTTTCTTGGTGTACCTGGTGAAAAGTATCTGTTGTAGAAGAGGTCTATCCCTAAAGTTGTGGCATAGTTCACCCAATCATACTTTATATCGCTATTTAAAAGCCCACTTGCGTTGACAATCTGAGCATCGGTTTCCCCTATTGAGTTTGCTATCAGAAGAGATTTTCTATCTGCATATTGTGTAAGTGTAAGTATCATGGGGTTATAGTTTATCTGAGTAGAGAGAAGATTGTATGGTTTTCTATCATAAACTCTAAATTGAGACGCCAAAAGACTAGTTTTTACTAAAGGAAGATTCATGAAGATAGATGAATTATCTATCTTCTTGTTCCATTTTAGCATCTTCTTGAAGTTTAATCTTGAGCTGTTTAAACTCTTTTTGTAAACTACTAACTTTTGAGAATTTTCTACATCTTGATTTAGCTCATCTGCTATACTGCTATCGTCTGAAAAGATTACAAGTCTATTGTTTGCGTATGTTAAAAGTTTATCTACCTGTTCTTTATAGCTGATACCTCCAAAGACAATATTTGGAGTTTTATTTGGTACTTTTGATGCATTTACTGTTGGTATATAGATAGTAAGACCCACAGCATTTTGCATCACTATTTTTGCTCCTGTCTCCGTCAGAGGCGCTATGACAAATCTATATCCATCTTTTTTTATCTTATTAAGTTCTTGTGTGATTGATTCAAAACTTTCATTGTTGCTATTGTAAATCTTTAGTTCAAAATTGTATTTTCTATATATCAGGTAAGAGAGTACAGCATTTACCGTACTTATCGCATATCTTCTTATCGTTCGTTGAGGCACTAACATAGCAATTTTGATATTTATCTCTTCTTGTTTTTGTGTGTTAAATACTTTGCTAAATTTCTCATAAGCACTCTGTATATCATCGTACTGGCTATGGCTCTTATAAACTTCTAAAAATGAAAAAATCTTACCGTTTTCTAACAAAGTATTTAAACAATCCCTATCGCACTCTTTTGTTTCAAGGTTGATAAAGATATTTTGAGCAGGAGGTATCTGAGACATTATCTGGCTCTTGGAAAATAGCAAACTCGCAATAAATGCTATAAATAATAATTTTTTCATAATAATTTTTTAACCTTTAACATATCAGCAAAAACATCTTTTTTGGCTGATGGATTTCTAAGTAGAAAACTTGGGTGAAATGTCGGTATAAGCTTGGCATCTCCAAACTCAAGCACTTCTCCTCTGACGCGAGAGATAGGCAAGTCGTATTCACCTGTTAGATGGTGATAGCTAGTTGAGCCAAGGGCTACTATGATCTTTGGTTTTATCACATCTATCTGCTCCATCAAGTATGGTTTGCAAGATGTCACCTCTTCTATAGTCGGAACTCTATTGTTAGGTGGGCGACACTTTATAATATTTGCTATATAGACATCTTCTCTTTTTAAACCCAATACATTTTCTATGATTTTTGTCAGCAACATCCCAGCTTTTCCTACAAATGGTCGTCCTGTTTCGTCTTCATTGGCTCCTGGTCCTTCGCCTATAAACATCAAAGAGGCATTTTTATTGCCTTCCCCAAAAACTACATTTTTTCTATTTTTAGAAATAGCACAAATATGACAATTAACTACCCTGTTTTTGAGCTCCTCAAAATTTTCACAGAGACCTCTGTTCACTGCATTGGCAGATTTATACTCTTTGAAGTACTCAAATCCACAACAGCGATACTGATATAAAAGTTTTAATAATTTTGCTTTTTCTATTGTAGTCATGCCAAAATAATATCCAAGAGGCTGTTAAAAGCTGATTAATGTTTGTGTTATAATGTCGAAAACTTATAAAAAGATATAAAAATGCTAAATAAAATAGAAGAGTTATCAAAGAGTAGAGATCTGCTTTTGACTGGTGGTGGGGGTGTTGGTAAAAGTTATCTTGCTATGGAGCTTGTTAAAAATGCCAAGAAAAATGCCCAGCAGGTCGTTGTCTTGGGGAGTACAGGGATTAGTGCTGTAAATATAAACGGACAGACTATACATAGCTTTTTTGCGTTTGGGATTTGTGGTTCGCTTGATGAACTTAGTAAACACGATAGATATGTAAAAAGTAGGCTTTTGGAGATAAAAAAGATACTCAGCAAGTGCGATTTGTTAGTGATAGATGAGATAAGCATGGTATCTGCCTCACTACTTGATATGATTCAATACAGATTAAGAGTAGCAAACTTTAGAGGAAAGATCCTATTCGTTGGGGACTTCTTTCAGCTTCCACCCGTTTTTAAAAAAAGAGGTGGAACTTTGATGGGTGAAAATGAGTATGCTTTTGAAAGTAGTGCATGGGAGTTTATAAACCCTTTAGTGATAGAGTTAACAAAAACCAAAAGGACAAAAGATGGTGAATTTTTTGAGGTGCTTAACAAAATCAGATGGGCAAATGTAGATGATAAAGTCATAAACTATCTAAATATCTTGAGAAATAACATTGCAAGTTGGAATCAAGATGCAACTATTTTATTTGCTAGAAACAAAGAGGCAAATGAGATGAATCTGCTGAAACTTCAAGAGTTGAAGGGTGAGTTGATTTTAGTCAAAGCAAAAGAGAAGACACATGTCAAGAGTTTGCACGAAAACAAGATAAAAAGTTGGAAAAATTCATTGCCAGTCTCTTGCACTCTAAATCTAAAAATTGGTGCTAAAGTTCTATTTTGTGCAAATAAATGGGGAAAATACTACAACGGAGAGAGAGGAGTTGTAAGAGAGATATCAGACGATTTTATTTTAGTAGAAAAGGATAGTACTCTTGTGAGAGTTGAAAGACAAGAGTATGTAATGAGTGAAAATATCATCTTAAATGATAACATAGAAGAGAAACCACTCATCAGTATAGAGCAGTTTCCATTAAAACTCGCCTATGCTATAACGATACACAAAAGCCAAGGCATGAGTATAGACGGGCTTGTGTGCAATATAGACAATATCTTTGAGAAGAGCCAATTTTATGTGGCAATTTCAAGAGCGATAAATCCAAAAAAACTACTTTTATATCAAAGTTATGGAGATTTTGATAGGTGGATAAAAAATATCATAAAAGTCTCCCCTAAAGTTACAGAGTTTTATAAAAACTACGAAGTTTTAAAGATAGAAGAGGATATAATATAGAAACAAAAAAAGGAGAAAAACAGTGAAAAAGATGATATTTGTTGTGTTGATTATGGCTACAAGTCTGTTTTCCCAAATGCTAAATATAGATGATTTTAGTTCTGTAGTTTTTTCAAGAGTTACGAGTAAGCCCGTCACTATAAACTTAAATCTTATGATTGATGGAAGATATGTCGAAGATGAGAGTTATAAAATCATAGATGCCCTAAATATCGTAATCGGAAGTTTTTATTGGGAAGATTTGATAACCTCAAGAGGAAAAGAGAGCTTCAAAACCGCTTTAAAAAACTACACCACTAAAAAATACAGTATAGACATAGACAATGTCTACATCCAAAAAATACAATCTCAACCAAATACCCAAGAGATAATAGACGCCCTAAAAAAAGAGGGTTTATGTGTTAAATAGACAAATTACTGAGTGACAATAACAAAATCTCTACTAATTTCACCTCTGCCAAGATTTTAAAATAGCTCTATTTCCAGTCTTTGAAGAGGTGGTGCGAGAAAATAAAACTAGAAAATGATATAATAAAACTTAGAGAAATAAAGACTCAAAAGAGAGAGGATTAGTGATGACAAAAAGTGATATATTAGAGTGCCTTAAAGATCATTATGAAAAATTTCATAATCAATATAGTGTGGAAAAAATAGGTCTTTTTGGAAGCTATGCGAGAGATGAAGCTGATGATGAGAGTGATATAGATATATTTGTACAGATGCACCCGAAACTTTTAGATATGATAGCGATAAAACAACACTTAGAAGAGAGTTTTCGCAAAAAAGTAGATATTGTAAGACTACGAGACAAAATGAATCCTTATTTAAAGAAACGAATTTTAAAAGATGGCATCTATGCGGTATGATAAAGAGTTGACTCTAGATATATTGGAGCAGATAAGGGATGCATTAGTCGTTGTTAAAAAACGCTGTTGCTATGCAAAAAGTGCTGATGATTTTTGTTATAGTGAAGAGGGACAAGAGAAGCTCGATAGTATCTGTATGAAACTTATCGCTGTTGGAGAGAGTTTGAAAAATATAGACAGGCTAGCAGATAAAAAACTACTCTCTCAATACCCTCATATAAAATGGAAAGAGATTAAAGGAATCAGAGATATTTTATCGCATCACTATTTTGATTTGGATGCGGTTGTTATCTTTGACCTCTGCAATGACGAAATAGTCGAGCTGCTTACAGTAATCAATCAAATGATTAAAGATA
>JALUXQ010000219.1 GCA_027013265.1 Campylobacteraceae bacterium
CGGCGGAGAAGGCGGCGGCGGCGGAGAAGGCGGCGGCGGCGGAGAAGGCGGTGGTCGTGGATAAAAAATATCATTTTATATTTAGTATCTTTGTTATCACTCTATTTTTTGCTGGATGCTCTTTCTCAAATGTTGCTAGCGATACAGACGGAGATGGTGTAGCAAACTTCAGGGATGTATGTAAGTCAACCCCAAGAGGAGCACAAGTTAATAAACAAGGATGTGCACTTGATACAGATTTTGATGGCGTAATTGACTTGTATGATAAATGCACAGGCACCACAGCCTCAGAACTCGTAAACCAATATGGATGCACTATAAAAATACTTCCATGATATTTAATCCCACCTTTATACAAAAGGTGGGATACTTAAAACTTTACATATAATAAAAAAATTATAATTCTTCTTAAGCTACATCTTTATATACTGTATAAAATAATTCTCAAAAAGGATAAAAATGGTAAATAATTCTATAACAGTTATCGACAATAGAACAGGAAGTAAGTTTGATTTTCCTATAGTGCAACCAACCATTGGTCCTAAAGTTGTAGATATTTCTTCGTTTTATAAAAATACAGGAATGTTTACTTTTGATAGGGGTTTCACCTCAACTGCTAGTTGTCGTTCTAGAATTACATATATAGATGGTGAGGCTGGCAAACTTATGTATCGAGGCTATGATATAGGTTATCTCGCGACTAAAAAAACTTTTCTGGATACAACATATCTTTTATTGCACAATAAATTGCCAAACAAAAACCAACTTGCTAGTTTTGATCTTGAGCTAAAGAAAAGGTCTTTCATAAATGAAAGCATGAAAAAGCTCTTTGATGCCTTCCCTGATAACGCTCACCCTATGGCAATACTCTCATCTGCAGTCGCGGCACTATCAGCTTTTTATTCTGATTCATTAGATATGGATACGCCAGAAGAGGTGATAGAGATGGCACACAGAATCATTGCTAAGATTCCTACAATCGCTGCTTTTTCATATAGATACTCAAATGGTCTTCCTGTTATATATCCTGATTTAGACAAGGGTTTTACTGAAAACTTCTTGTATATGATACGCGCTTATCCTCATGGACATGTAAATTTAAAGCTCATAGAGGTGGAAGCGCTTGACACAATATTTACCTTGCATGCTGACCATGAACAAAATGCCTCTACTACAGCCGTTAGGGTTGTAGCTTCGACTCAAGCGCATCCATATGCTGCAGTTTCAAGTGGTATTGGAGCACTCTGGGGAAGAGCTCATGGCGGAGCCAATGAGTCTGTTATACGACAACTTGAGATGATAGGTAGCGTGGATAATGTAGATAAATTTATCGCAAAAGCAAAAGACAAAAATGATTCATTTAGGCTAATGGGGTTTGGACACAGAGTCTATAAAAACTTTGACCCAAGAGCTACTATACTTAAAAATTTAAGGGATAGGCTAATCCATGAACTCAATATCGACTCTCATCTTTTAGAGATTGCAAACAAGATAGAGAAGATAGCCCTTAGTGACGAATACTTCATAAAAAGACATCTATATCCAAATATAGATTTTTACTCTGGACTCATACTAAATGCACTAAAAATTCCTAAAGAGATGTTTGCTGTTATATTTGTTATGGGAAGAACTCCAGGCTGGATCGCCCAATGGATTGAGCTAAAAGAGCAAAAAGACATGAAAATAGCGAGACCTAGACAACTTTATCTTGGACCCAATGATAGAACGCCAAAGAACTAACCCTATCTAAGGGTGATTATAAAATTTCCCTTAGATTTTTTCAGTTGATAAGCATACTGTCCATCAAGTTCTATGGCAACTCGATAGTATTTTTCATGATTTCCAAGGATTATGGAGATAAAAGGTGGCAAATTAACTTTGAGGGTTTTTGTTAGAAAGTTCGCATCCCTTCTAAAATCAAGAACCACCTTATAAGGCCTACTGACTAAAAAATCTCTGATTTTTACATCTTTTGTTGTAATTTTTATACTTTTCTTTAGTATTTCAAATTTTATAAAATTTTTAAAACGATATACTTTTCCCATCTCTGGCATATCTTTTTTTATAACTGTTTTAGTAGGCTCTTCTTTATGCAAAGCTGTATTTTTTGTCAAAAACAGTTCATCATGCCAATCTATTTTTCTGTCTATTGATATAATCTTTTTAGATATAGAGCCATTTAAATTTTGGTAGGTCACCTCTATATTTTTCAGAACTCTTGCACTATTTGGAAGCTTAAATTTTAACTCTTTAAAGTACTTATCTTTTTTATTTATCTGTGTTGATTTTGCGATACTGCTCATCGGCACAAAAGGGTTTTCTCTTGCAAAAAGAGAGACTGTGAACACTAAAAAAAGGATTAAAAATCTCATTGAGGCTCCAACTGTTTTAGTTCAAAATACTCTTTTTGTAAAAAGGCATTTTTTTCTTTAATAATCTTCACATTTTGCTTCAAGTTGTCTCTTCTATCTTGAAGATCTAGTAGCACTTCAAGTGAACTTTTTCCAAACAAAATATCTCCAACATATATACCAAACACAACAACAACCAAAACAAGAAGAGCGATTTTGACATAAAAACGACTCTCTATCTTTTTTACTCTATCTCGCTCAAACTCGTTTAAAATTTTACTCATACAGACCTAAAACAACTCTTTTCCAAGATATTCACCGAGCCTAAGCTCTTTCTCTATCGCTAGAAGTCTATTGTATTTTGCTATTCTCTCACCTCTTGCGGTTGAACCTGTTTTTATCTGAGGACAGTTAAGTGCCACTGTAAAATCTGCTATAAATGTATCTTCACTTTCACCACTTCTGTGACTCACTACACAAGCATAATTGTTTCGCTGTGCAAGTCTTATGGTTTGCATAGTCTCGCTCACTGTTCCTATTTGATTTAGTTTTATCAAAACAGCATTTGCTATGCCTTTTTTGATACCATCAGAGAGTATCTTTTTATTTGTTACAAATATATCATCTCCGACTAGCTGAATCTTGCCACCTAGTTTATCGGTCATAATTTTCCAGCCATCCCAGTCGTCTTCTCCTAATCCATCTTCTATAGAGACAATAGGATATTTTTCACATAACTCATCATAATAATCGACTAATTCGCTACTGCTTAAAGTTCTATTTTCTGAACCTAGTCTATATCCATCTTCTGTTAAAAATTCGCTACTAGCTGCATCTATGACGATTGATATCTGTTTTCCTGGCTCATATCCTGCATTTTTTATCGCTTGGACTATCAACTCAAGTGGCTCTTCATTGTTTTTTAGATTTGGAGCAAAACCACCCTCATCTCCAAGAGCAGTACCTAGCCCTTTGCTTGAGAGTATCTTCTTAAGATGGTGATATGTCTCTGAAGCCGCTCTTAATGCACTAGCAAAATCATCAAATCCGATAGGAATTATCATGTACTCCTGAAAATCCACATTATTGTCAGCATGACTTCCACCGTTTAATATATTAAACATAGGAGTTGAAAGAGTTAGCGCATTTGAGCCACCTAGGTATCTGTACAAAGGAAGCCCTAAAGAGTCAGCACTAGCTCTTGCTACTGCCATAGATACTCCCAAAACCGCATTTGCTCCTAGTCTATTGTAAGAGTCTGTGCCATCAAGCACTTTCATAGCATTGTCGATTTCAGCTTGATTAAATGGCTCTAGTCCAATTAGCTCATCTGCTATCTCGATATTTACATTCTCTACGGCTTTCAAAACACCTTTGCCCATATATCTCTCGCCACCATCTCTTAACTCTAACGCCTCTTTTGAGCCAGTACTTGCTCCACTTGGTACAACAGCGCTTGCGACTGTACCATCACTCAAAACAACTGTTGCCTTTACAGTTGGGTTACCCCTGCTATCAAGCACTTCATCGGCAAAAACATCATCTATATAAATCATTACTATTCTCCATCCATTTCACTTATAGGCATCATGCCCATCTCTTCTTTTATCTTATTCTCAAGCTCAAGGGCTAGTTCTTTGTCCTCTTTCAAAAGAGCTTTAACATTCTCTCTTCCCTGCCCCAATCTAGTCTCACCATAGCTAAACCACGCACCGCTTTTATCTATGATATCGAGCTTAACACCATAATCAACTATTTCACCCTCTTTACTTATGCCTTCACCAAACATAATGTCAAACTCAGCCAAACGAAATGGAGGTGCCACTTTGTTTTTAACAACTTTTACCTTGACTCTGTTTCCTATCTGTTCATCGCTCTGTTTTAAAGTAGCAATTCTTCTGATATCAAGTCTAACTGAAGCATAAAATTTAAGGGCATTTCCGCCTGTTGTTGTCTCAGGACTTCCATATCCCATAGTCCCAATCTTCATACGAATTTGGTTGATAAAGATAACGGTCGTACCCATCTTGCTTACAACACCAGTAAGTTTTCGCAATGCTTGACTCATAAGCCTTGCTTGAAGACCAACATGGGTATCACCCATATCACCCTCTATCTCAGTTTTTGGTGTCAGTGCAGCAACAGAATCCACAACAATCACATCAACCGCACCGCTTCTTGTTAGAGTTTCCAGGATATCAAGTGCTTGTTCACCAAAATCTGGCTGAGATACAAAAAGATTATCAACATCTACACCTAGATTTCCAGCATACTTAACATCAAGTGCATGTTCTGCATCTATAAAAGCACAAACGCTCCCCTCTTTTTGAGCTTGAGCGATAATTTGAAGAGCTAAAGTAGTCTTTCCTGAACTCTCTGGCCCATACACCTCTATAACTCTGCCTCTTGGAACGCCACCGATGCCCAAAGCCAAATCCAGCCCTAGCGAGCCCGTACTTATAGATTCAATCGGCTCTACAACTTTGTCGCCAAGCCTTATGAGCGCCCCTTTTCCAAAAGCTTTATCTATCTGCTTTATAGCTAAATCTATCGCTTTCTTTTTATTTGCATCGATTTCCATGTATTTCCTTGTTTTTTAGTTACTATATTTTATCACTTTGTGCTTGAAATTGTGCTTTTGTGATTAAAAAAATAAAAGTTTTAACAAAAAAGTGTTAAAATTAACCAAAATAGTTAAGAAGGATTTTTGTGAGAAATATTACTGTCGCCCACTCGCCTGATGCTGATGATATCTTTATGTACTATGCTGTAAAATTTGGATGGGTTGGTTTAAAAAATGTCAATTTTAACAATATCGCACTTGACATCGAAACACTAAACCAAAAAGCCCTGCAAAATATATATGACATAACTGCCATCAGTTTCGGACTATACCCGAAGATAAGAGACGAATATGCACTTCTTAGAACTGCGGTTAGTTTTGGCGAAGGATATGGTCCAAAAATCGTAAAACTAAAAGATAAAAAACTAAAAAGAAATTTTAGAGTTGCCCTTAGTGGAGAGCACACTACAAATGCACTGCTTTTCAAAATCGCATATCCTGATGCAAGAATCGTATACAAAAACTTTCTTGAGATAGAAGACTCTGTATTGAGTGGTGAGGTAGATGCTGGAGTTTTGATACACGAGAGCATACTTGATTTTAGCGACAGACTTGAAGTTGAAAGAGAACTTTGGGATATATGGAGAGAGTTATGCAAAGAGGATTTGCCACTACCACTTGGTGGCATGGGGATTCGTCGCTCCATACCACTAAACCAAGCCATAGAGTACGAAGAGGCACTGACCAAAGCAGTAAAAGTGGCTCACACCCACCAAGAATCACTATCAAAAATGTTGCTTGAGAGAAACCTTATAAGGGTTGATAGTGAAACTCTTACCAAATATCTAGAACTATATGCAAATGATAAATCTATAACTATGGACAATCTACAATACAACGCAATAGACAAACTTTTTGAATTAGGATATGATAATGGTTTTTATGACACAAAACTAATGGTGAGAGATTTTCTAATCCCTACACAATATGAGAAATTAAGAAATAGCTAAAGATTCTTACTCCGCCAAAGGTAAAGAGATAAAATGTAGGTACTCTTTGCAAAGCAAAAGCTTTAGTCGAGAGGAATCTGCCCATAAATTTTTCTTTAAATGGGCAAAAAACTTAACAACCATTTATGGGCAGAGGAGACAATAAAATGGAAGCAAAACTTGTAGGATTGGGTGTAGAAGCTTTTAAGATAGCGCTATATCTATCCATGCCTATGCTTTTGGCTGGACTATTTGCTGGGCTTGCTATCAGCATCTTTCAGGCAACAACACAAATCAATGAGATGACTCTTAGTTTTGTACCGAAGGTCATACTTGTCATAGTTGTTGCTATATTAACAATGCCATGGATGATGAATATGATGATAGAGTTCACCACAAAAATTATCACCATGGTACCCACATTTATATTTTGAAAACTATAGATTTCTCCACCTATTCGAGCATAAAAATTGGTGGCACTGTTGATGTTAAAATTATAAAGAAGATTCAAGACTGTAGTGACTATACGCTTGTTGGTGGAGCAAACAATATACTCGTCTCTCCAAATCCTCCAAAACTTGCCATACTTGGTAAAAAGTTTAATTTTATAAAAATAGATGGCGATTTTTTACATATTGGAGGGGCAACGCCAAGTGGTAAAATTCTATCATATGCAAAGAGACACGATTTGGCAAATTTTGAATTGATGCAAAAATTACCAGGAACCATGGGTGGTATAGTATGTATGAACGCTGGGCTCAAAGAGTGGGAAATTTTCAATCATCTAGTAGCTATAAAAACACAATCAGGCTGGATAAAAAAAGAGGATATAGAGTATAGTTACAGATATACAAATATTGATGGAACAATTTTTGAAGCAAAATTTGAAACTTCTCAGGGCTTCAACTATACACTTTTAGAAATGTTTAAAAAATTAAGAGACAATCAACCAAAATTTCCAAGTGCAGGTAGCTGTTTTAAAAACCCAAATGGAGATTTTGCAGGAAGACTCTTAGATGTTGTAGGATTAAAAGGCTACAGAGTTGGTGATTTAGCATTCAGTACAACACATGCAAATTTTCTGATAAACCTAGGAAACGGAACATTTGAACAAGCAAAAACTTTGATAAAAGAGGCAAAGCAAAGAGTCTTTGAAAAATTTAAAATAGAGCTAGAATTGGAAATAAAAGTATTAGGACACTGAGATTAGTGCCCTAATACTTTTTACTCTATACCATACTCGTCCAATATAATATCCACTTCAACATCATGTTTTTTAGCGCTTACTTTTACACCCTTTGTACCTTTAATGCTATCTAAGAATGTATTTATATTTTTTTCAAACTCTTCTGTATTTTCCATATTTTCTGGTTCATAAGTGATTTTTATATCGACTACTTTATGATTTTTCATACTACTCCCCTTTGAACAATTTTTCTATTTTAATGATAATGCTAGGATCCTCTAAAGTAGATATATCCTGAGTAATCTCTTCACCCTTTGCGATAGATCTTAAAAGTCTTCTCATGATTTTGCCACTTCTTGTTTTTGGCAATCCTGGCACTAGTAGTATATCATCTGTTTTTGCGATAGGTCCTATATCTTTTGTTATGAGCACATTGATATTTTTCAATAGAGCATCCTTGCCTATCTCTTTTTTAGTCACAACATAAGCAAACACACCTTCCCCTTTAATATCATCGGGTCTTCCAACAACAGCAACTTCAGCAACATTATCTTCATGCCCTATGACGCCTTCTATCTCGGCAGTACCTAATCTATGACCTGAAACATTGATGACATCATCAGTTCTTCCTGTTATAAAGATATATCCATCTTTATCATATATCGCTGCATCACCAGAGAAATATACAGGCTTACCATCTTTTTTGCAATCACCAAAGTATGATTTCTTAAATCTCTCAGGATCTCCCCAGATAGTCCTTATCATAGATGGCCATGGTTTAGTGATACAAAGGAGTCCTTTTTCTCCTTTTGGAGTTGGGTTACCATCTTCATCAATAATCTCAGCTTTAATTCCTGGTAGTGGGAAAGTTGCAGCCCCTGGTTTAATAGGTGTGGCACCTGGTAGTGGACTTACTATATGCCCTCCTGTCTCAGTTTGCCACCAAGTATCAACTATAGGACATTTGCCTCCTCCTATGGTGTTGTAGTACCACATCCATGCATCTGGATTTATCGGTTCACCTACAGTTCCTAGAACTTTGAGACTACTTAAATCATATTTGGCAGGTTCATCTGCTCCTACTTTATGTAGTAATCTTATGGCGGTAGGGGCTGTGTAGAATTGATTGATCCTAAGTTCCTCTATCATCTTCCACCATCTTCCTGCATTTGGATATAGAGGGACTCCTTCGTACATGATAGTTGTGGCACCCATAGCAAGTGGTCCGTAAACTATATATGTATGGCCTGTAATCCAGCCAACATCGGCTGTACACCAGAATGTATCATTCTCTTTTACATCAAATACATGCTCCATTGTGTATTGTGCCCATAGTATATATCCTGCACCACTGTGTTGAACCCCTTTTGGCTTGCCTGTACTCCCTGAAGTATATAGCAGAAAGAGTGGGTCTTCACTATCCATCTCTTCTGCTTCACAAAATTCTGATTCATCTTTGATTAAATCATTATATATATGGTCTCTTCCTTTGACTATATCTATCTCTTCAAAGTTTCTCTGTACTACTAGCACATTCTCAACTGATTCACAACCTTTTTTCAGAGCATCATCTACTATTGGTTTGAGTAGATACGGATTTCCTCTCCTAAATGCTCCGTCAGCTGTTATCACTACTTTAGCTTGGGCATCTTTGATTCTATCGCTTAATGCTTCAGCACTAAAACCACCAAACACAACAGAGTGGATAGCTCCTAGTTTAGCACAAGCCAACATGGCAAAAGCAGCTTCAGGAATCATAGGCATATATATGACTACTCTATCACCTTTTTTTACTCCGAATTTGTTTCTAAGTAGGTTTGCAAATCTGTTGACTCTATAAAACAGAAGTAGGTATGTGATGATTCGCCTACTGCCATCTTCTCCCTCCCAGATGATTGCTGCTTTATTTTTTCTAGTGTTTAAGTGTCTTCCTATACACTGATGTGTTACATTTAACTTTCCACCCGTAAACCATTTATAAAAAGGGGCGTCACTTTCGTCTAGGACTTTATCATATGGCTTATACCAATCTATCTTCTCTTTTGCCATTTTGTCCCAATAGCCTTCATAATCATCATCTACTTCAGCGCAAATCTCTTTGTATTCACACATATTTTTTATGCGAGCTTGCTTACTGAAGTTTCTGTTTGGGTAAAATATTTCACTCATAAAGTCTCCTTTGGCTTTTATTACTCAACCAAGTAATTATTTATTCAAATATTATATACGGTTGTCATAGCAAAATCATAGCATTCAAGCAAATATTAAAATGTTTTTATAAAAATGTGTAAAAACGAAACAAACCTTACAAAAAGGGGTCAGGGTTAAACTTTAAACTTTTATAAACTCTTTTGATTTTGGATAGATTTCTATTTTGCCTATATTTATAAATTTTCCTAATTTATACGCATCAACTCCACATCTTCCTATCATCGCTGCGTTGTCTGAGCAATATTTTAGTGGTGCCATATGTAAGGATGTATGTTTTTCTAAGCAAAACTTCTCTAGCTTCTCTCTTAGATAGAGGTTTGCGCTAGCACCTCCAACTACTCCAAAGTTTTTTATACTTGTGTTTTTATATGCTTTTTTTAATTTTTGCATGAGGTGCTCGACAGCTGTTTTTTGAAAAGAGGCACATATGTCTGATTTGGTTTTTTCGTCCAAATTTTGCTGCTTTTCTATCTCAAGCCTCACCTGATTTTTAAGTCCTGAGTAGCTAAATGCCAATTTTGGGGAGTTGTGTAAAGGGATTGTGAACTTAAATCTTGAAGAATCTCCATCTTTAGCATATCTTTCAACTATAGGGCCTCCTGGATATCCAAGCCCTAACATCTTGGCTACTTTATCGAAACTTTCACCAAAGCTATCATCAAGTGTTGTCGCTAAGATCTCTATCTTGTCATAATCTTTGACATGTAACACCTCTGTGTGACCACCTGAAACCAATAAGATATCCATTGGAAATTTTGTTGGCTGTTCTAAAAAAAGTGAGTAGATGTGACCTTTTAGGTGATTGATAGGGAGCAGGGGCAAAGAGAGTGAAACACAAAGAGCTTTTGCCATAACAACACCTTCAACCAAAGAGACAGCAAGCCCTGGTTCATTCGTAACAGCTACCGCCTTTAGCTCCTTAAAAAAATGCTTCGTCTCCTCTAAAATCTTTGGTAAAGCAACCGCATGAAGCCTAGCAGCGAGCTCAGGAACAACTCCTCCATACACAGAGTGTTCCTCTTCTTGCGAAATTTTTCTATGAAAAAGTAGTTTTTTATCGCTCAATCTTGTAATAGCAATAGAGCTATCATCGCAACTGCTCTCTATACTTAAAATCACTGACTATTTACTCTTTAAAAAATTGTTCAGGGCAACTATGCTGTATGCTTTCTTCTTTTTTGGATTAAATTCAATTAAAAACATACCTAAAAATTTCTTCTTAAACTTTGCATCGTAGACTTCGACTCTATATCTTTTTCCATATTTATCTATAGAGTATCTTCTGATTATCTGTTTTTTTCTGATATTCAATCCGACTTCATTTTTATGTTTTTTGTTCACATACCCTATGACATTTACTCTATATCTGCTATCTGGTCGAACATTAAAATAGTTTTTGACACTGACAAGCGTACCAAATCTTACATCTCTTATCTTGCCATCTATATTGACTTTGATACTATTGTCTGTTTCATCGTATTTTAAGTACTCAGGCACTAATGTTGTTAGTTTTCTATTGCCATAGTAGACTGTATATTTTCCATTTTTTTGTAGGACTGTCATCACAGGGCTACTTGGTTTAAAGGTGAATTTTGCACCCTTTTCAAGTGGAAAATAGTTGATTTTTTTTCGTATTCCAGAGAGCGGAATAAAAATCTTTTTGTCATTAAACGAGATAAATATATCATTATCGATTATATCTTTGACAACTAACGGCTTAAGCGGAAACTTTCTTTTGTATTTTATGCCCATGATATCCATAAACTTCTCCAAAGACAAAAGTTTATAATAGACTCTTTCGTGCACAGGCAACGACTTACTAGACTCATTTCCAAAAGCTGCTTTTCCATGATTGATAGCATAAAAAGTGAGCGTTTTACTCATCTCTTTCTCTTCAAAAGTTCTTTTTATGTGTGTTTTTGTATTTTTTGTGCGGAACTCATGCTCTTTTTTTATCAAGTTTTTATTTACATGTGCGACAATTTCATCAGAAATCTTCTTTAGATTTCCATACTTTACGCCCTTTATATTGTCTTGGTCTATTATGGAGGATTGTCCCCATTTTAGAGGTTGATGGAGTTTGTCGATGTACTTTGTTCTATAAAAACCACTACCATCATGAAGGTTTACTACCATTTTTATATTTTTGTTCTTTATGATACTCTTCATTCTTGTTATCAAATCAAAGTCAGGATCATTTGTCTTTAATTTTGCAAATTTTCTATTCAAATCTCCAAAGGGTCCACGATTTCTCTTGATAATAGAGTAAAAATTGAAGTTTGGAACTATCCAGACTGCCCCTTTTTCTATCTTGTAGTGAGTTGACAAAAGTGAGGCCGCCATAAAACCACCTGGTTCATCTCCTTGAATCCCGCCAACTACAAGCAACACATTTGTACTGTTTGGGTCTCCTTTTTTTATAAGCGTAAAATCCAGGTGCCTTCCAAACAATAAGGTAACTCCAAAAATAAAAATACTAAATAATCTTAACATGCCAAGGCTCAAACCTAACTCCTTCTTTATTGTTTACTGTATATCTCATAGATATATACGACAGTTGTCTAAGCCTCCAAAACTCTTTTGTTGTTATAAAAGAGACTGTGAAATTCTTATATCCCCAACCGATTTTTCCCACATCAAAATCACCAACAGAGTGATAAGAGTATGCAGGAGGTGCTAGAGATCTTGAAGCTAAGGATATATTGCCTCCTGTTCTTTTGATTTTATTGAAGTATAAATTCATCTGCTTTGGTACTCCTCTGACTCCAGAAGTGAGTATAAGAGATTTGCCAACATCACCTATAACTCTAATGTAAGATTTTTTAGAGTGACCATGAAAGAGATAGTGTCCTGTATGAGGTATCTTTGAGACATCTTTTCTATTTATCTTAGTGGTGATTGAGGGTACTGTTCTTTTGCCATAAAAACCATGGATATTTGGATTTTGATAAAATATCTCCTCCATGAAAGCCACCTCTTGAGGAGTAAACTTGCCGATACGAGAGTATCTTGAGGCGATTTTTAGCATATCATCAAAAGATATAATATTAAAATTCCCTTGTCCCACAGTTCTTTTGACTAGCTCTATCTTTTTAGCAACTGACAAAAAAACATGAACTTGCTTGTCCGTAATCCAAAGAGAATCATCCTTTTTATGAACTTTCTCAAACCTATTGTTCGCCATAAGAGATACAGCACCACTTGCCATCAATCCCAAGAAAAATCTTCTATTCATACCTGTTGTCATACTTCTTACCTATATTTTTATTGTGTTGTACTATTTAACAACTTTTCTGCGTCATCACTAGTTAACGGTTTGCTAAAGTAGTACCCTTGTATGCTTTCGCATCCAAGATTTTTTAGTATCTCATACTGTTCTTGAGTCTCAACTCCTTCTGCTAAAACTTCAACACCGAGTCCACGAGAAAGGTCTATAATACTCTTAGCAATTGCTCTATCTTTTTTGTCTGTTACCAAATCATCCACAAAAATCTTATCTATCTTCAGCTTTGAAATTTGCAGATACTTTAGATAGCTAAGAGATGAGTATCCTGTTCCAAAATCATCAATCGCTACACTTATGCCCATGCCATAAAAACATCCGAGCATATCAATTGTTTTTTTAGTATCCTCCATCAAATATCTCTCTATCAACTCCGCCTCTATCCACTGTGGCTTACAGCCTGTCTCATTAAGCAGAATTTGCAATCTATCAAAAAAGTTTGAGCTTTCAATCTGTCTTGATGTAAAGTTGATAGAGACGATACCTGGATTTAAACACATCTTATGCCATAGGGTTATCTGTTGCATCGCTTTTTTAGATATCAGCTCACCTAGAGGGATTATGAGGTTGCTATTTTCTGCAGTTTGTATAAAATAGTCTGGGTACAATAAACCTTTCTGCGGATGTTGCCATCTGACCAATGCCTCAAACCCTACAATATCTCCACTATCAACTGCGAACTGAGGCTGAAAATGCAGTACAAACTCATCTCTTTGTATCGCTGTTTTTATCTCTTGTTCAAGTTTTATATGTTCCAATATATCCGTATTCATACTCATATCGTAATAGACATATCGATTTTTTCCACTATTTTTAGCTCTATACATCGCCATATCTGCATACTTTAAAAGACTCATTTCATCTTTGGCATCATTTGGATATACTGAAATTCCAATACTCATAGTGATATCAAATGGATTGTTTTTGATAAAAAATGGCTCTTGAAAACTCTCTATTATCTTTTGAATTATGCTTGAGCTATCATCTATAGAGTTTAAATCATCTAATAGTATAACAAACTCATCTCCACCAAACCTTGCAACGGTATCTGTATTTCTAAGCAACTGCCTTAAGATACTAGCAACTTCAATCAGCAACAAGTCACCGATATCATGCCCAAACGCATCATTTATATTTTTAAAATTGTCTATATCTAAGAATACAACTGCTAGAGATTTTTTACTTCTTTGTAGCCTTTTAATTCCTTGTCGAAGCCTATCCATAAAAAATATACGGTTTGGCAAAGAGGTTAAAGAGTCATGCTGTGCTTGAAACATAAGTTTTTTCTGCTGGGATTCAAGCTCTGTTTCTACTCTTTTTCTAGCCGTTATATCTCTGACGATAAAATACAGTGTAACCATACCCTCTAAAGCAATTTTGGTACCAGATATATTTACCCAAATTTCACGACCTTTGAGAGTTTTTGCTTTTATCTCAAAATCACACTTATCCTCTTTTCGTAAAACATCCAAATGAAAATTTAATATATCCATTGAGTTTTGACCATCATCTTGCTTATCAGGGAAATAATCTCTATCTTCAAGCTTAAGGATATCCTCCTTTTCATTTGCTTCAAAAATATCTAAAAATGCCTGATTACAGTCATATATCTTTTCATTTTTAGATAGTGCCAATCCGCTAGATGAATTGTAGAAAAGTTTTTTAAATATATTTTTTTGCTCTATCAACTCTGAAGTCCTTTTATAAACCTTCTCTTCTAGCTTTGCAAAAAGTTTTTGCATATTTAGATATATGATAAAAAATATAAATATAAAAACTGCGATGATGATACCAATTCTATGTATCGCACTATTTAATGCAATATCTATACTCTCTTTTAGGCTCTTTTTCTCCTGTTTATATATAAGTTTTGAGTCTTTTACATTTACACCTATTATCCAGTTAAAATCTGGTATCAGTTTTACATATGAAAATTTATTACTTTTATTTTTTAAACTATACTTTAAGAAAAATCCATCAGGGTTGACCTGTGCTCCTTTTATAGCATATCTTACCAAATGGTACCCACCTGTTGTATCATTCCATCTATTGATATTTTTATACCTATAATCTTCAAGCATGCTATTGCCAGAGAAATCGTAGGCAAATATATAACCATACTCGTCCCTATCTAGTCCTTTCAAATACGATTTAATCTCTTGTTTTATGATATTATCTATATCTTCTTGATATCTTGCAGTACCAACAAAAATATTCAAAGGCTCAAACAGTTTAACAAACCCTATCTTTGTCTGCATCCTCTTTTTGCCGATTTTATGCCATGACCATGTTGCAAAACCCTCTCCTTGGTTTTTTACTATTTTTATAGCTCTTTGTATAGTATGCTCTTTTTTTCCATCTAAAAAATTTATTTGATTGGTACCTTCTAAGCTAGGAGTTGTTGGAAGAAGTATGCAAGTGCCCTGTAAATCATATATGAAAAAATACCCGCTTTTATCACTAAAAAATCGGATATTAGCCAACCTATCGTGTATCTTTTGATATATGACTTTTTTGGGTTTTCCTCTATTTTGCTCGTATATATCTTTTATAATATCAATAGCAAAATTTACATTATCTTTAACCCTTTTCATCTCAATGTTTTTAAGTGTCTCTTGATATATCTTGATAAAATCAAATATTTTGTTTATTCTGTTTTGTGCCTCAAGTTTTGAATATTTGATATCTTTGACCTCAAAATTATGCATAGTATTGTCCAAGTTATCATAAAAAGCATTTGTAAAGACCGTAGTCAATACAAATGCCAAAGCAATAAATCCAGCAATAGATAATGAAATAAAAATTCTAATCAGTTCTCTGCTACTATTTTTCATGTTTTTCCTAATATCCGTCTAAATGCCTTGTTTTTGGTAACACCAAGTTTAAAAATATACCAACAACTGCTCCTAGCCCAATACCGCTAAAAGCAACTCCACCAAAGTCAAAAGTCATGCCCCCAATCGCAAAAACCAAAATCATAGAGACGATAATCATATTTCTTGGATCTTCCAAATCAGCTTTCTCTTTTATCAAAGTTCCCATACCAATCGATGTAATTATACCAAAAAGAAGAAGCATGATGCCACCCATCACAGGAACGGGTATGCTAGCAAGCAATCCGCCCAATTTTCCAACAAATGCAAGTATTATAGCGAAAATCGCTGCCCAAGTCATGATGGCTGGGTTATAAGCTTTTGTGATAGTCACGGCTCCAGTAACCTCAGAGTAAGTTGTGTTCGGTGGTCCACCAAAACAAGATGCCAAACTAGTAGCAAGTCCATCTCCTAAGAGGGTGTTTTTAAGTCCTGGCTCTTTCAGATAATCTCTTTTTGTAACACGACTTATCGCCAATATATCACCGATATGTTCGACCGCAGGAGCAATAGCGATAGGAACTATATAGATAACAGCTTGCCAGTTAAGCTCTGGTGCTACAAAATGAGGCAGGGCAAACCAAGATGCTTTTGCAACAGAATCAAAGCTGACTACTCCATACATCAAAGAGACGATATATCCAACAGCGATGCCTGAGAGGATAGGCAATAGTCTAAAAACTCCCTTTCCAAGAAGCGAAACCAAAAGAGTGGTTGCAAGTGAAATCATAGATATCACGATTGCCTTATCAAATGGTACTAAAACTATGGCACCATCCCCTGTTTTCCCCATAGCCATGTGAACTGCCACAGGAGAGAGAATCAGACCAATAGTCATGATAACTGGCCCTACAACAACTGCTGGCAAGAGCTTGTGTATAAAGTCTGAGCCTTTAAGTCTTATGGCAAAACTCAGAATCACATACAAAAGTCCAGCAGCTACAAGTCCTGACATTGTTCCTGCTATTCCCCATGTCTTCACACCATATATGATAGGTGCGATAAAGGCAAAAGAGGATGCCAAAAATATAGGAGGGACTGCTTTTCTGTTTATCACTTGAAAAAGCAAAGTTCCAAGTCCTGCTGTAAAAAGAGCAACATTTGGATCAAGTCCCGTCAGTATCGGAACTAAAACTAGGGCACCAAATGCCACAAACAAAAACTGCAAACCAACAACGCTATCTCTCAAGCGAAAGTTATAGTCTGTCTTACTCATGAGTTTCCTTTTAGGTATTTTCTTACTTCTTTGTCTATTTCAAAAATATCATCTAAATTTTTTGGGCAAACATCGCCAAAATGGCGATACGCCCTCTTGTTTATCTCTGCTAACTCTACTATATTTATCTTATTATCTAAAAATCTTGCTACACTCACTTCGTTTGCTGCATTTAGCACAACTCCCAAAGACGGGTTTTTCAAAATATCATCTTTTATCTCCCATATGGGGTATCTCTGCTCTTCTATCTTCTTGAATTTCAAGCTTCCAACTTTCAGTAAATTAACATGTGGCAATATCTCCTCTTGCACACTTCCCATCAAGGCAAATGATATAGGAAGTTTCATATCTGCATTTGCTATGTGTGCAGTTGTGCTTCCATCTATAAAGTTTATAAAAGCGTGAATGATTGATTTTGTTTCGATAAGAGCATCTAGTTTTTCACAACCATAAAGCCACCTAGCTTCTAGTAGTTCAAATATTTTATTTGTCATGGTTGCACTATCTATGGTGATTTTTCTGCCCATTTTCCAATTTGGATGTTTCAGTGCTTCGAGTGAACTCATGGCGGAGAGTTTTTCTAGGGGAGTCTCTCTAAAAGCTCCCCCACTTGCTGTTATAGTCATGCTCTCTACCACTCTATCCTGCAATAGATACCAAAGACCAAAATGTTCACTATCTATGGGTATAATTTTTGAAGCATCAAGCAAATTGCCAGCAACCACCAAGGACTCTTTGTTCGCTAGAGCCAATCTCTTACCTAGCTTTTGCGTAAGAACTGAGGGTGCTAAACCAGAAAAACCTACAAGAGCATTGACCACCAAATCACTCTTACTCTGCTCTATCGCTTCTAAAATCCCCTCATCTCCATAAAATACTCTATCATGGTTTACTCTATCTGCTAACTCTTTTTGGGCAACGCAGACAAATTTAGGGGCAAACTCTTTTATCTGTTTGTTTAGTAATTTTACATTTCTTCCCGCCACTAAAGTCTCAACCTCTAAATCAAATCTAGTTGCAACTTTTAGTGTGTTTACTCCTATCGAGCCAGTTGAACCTAAGACGACCACCTAGAGCAAGCCTCTAAGCAAAACTATCATGATGATACCTGCAAACATGTAACCATCACAGCGGTCAAGCATACCGCCGTGTCCGGGGAAGATTGTCCCGCTGTCTTTGATGCCTGCCTCTCTTTTTAGATAACTCTCAAACAGATCTCCCCAAACAGCAGAAAGTGAGACGAGAAGAGATATGAGTATTGAGGTTGTGATATTGACACTGCCAAGTCCTACAAGCGAGCCAAAAATAGTAGCTATAACGATACCGCCTATCGTCCCCTCCCATGTTTTATTTGGTGAAGTCTTTGAAAATGGTGTTTTGCCGATACTTTTTCCAACAACATAAGCACCCACATCAGTCAATGCAACAACAACAACCAGCCAAACAAGAGAGCTCATACCAAAATCTTTATAGAGTGCTAGCAAAAAAAGCATAGAAGCAGAAGGGTAGAAAAATGGTGCTAAAAGTTTAAAATTAACCTCTTTTTTATGAGCCATAATGGAGACTATGGCTATCAAAACGATATATGTCAAATCATCAGGATTAGGGTATATGAAAGCCGCTAACCAAAGTGCTATGGCATAGATAAAGTACCTATTGTCTTCTATATCAAAAAGCCTCATGGCTTCATAAAAAGCTACAAGATAGACTGCTCCAAAAAACAACCAAGTGACAAACAGATTGTCAACAAGTGCTATGAATGCCACGATAAACAGCAGAGTAAAACCTGTCAAAACTCTATCTTTGTTAGAGTTATATATCTCTTTTATATTCAAAATTTTTCCTAAAAGTTTTTATAATCTTATGTAATTTTATCTAAATTAGCGTGAGTTTATGCTTATACTTTTATATCTAGGTGCGGGAGTGAGAAAACTTCCTCTTTTTTTGTATCACTTTTGAGTTTTTTTTTCTCTTTTAAAGTCTCTTCTTGCTCTTTTTGTTCTTGCTCTTTTTTCTCTTTTTCGTGTTCGTGTTCAGGGTCTATTTTATAGGTCTCTTCGGCAGGTCTTACATCTTCTATATTTTGTTTATCCGCATCTTGTATAGCAGTAGCTACACTATTTTGCATATCAAGCCTGTTTTGAAAATTTGATTGTATCTTTGTTTGGGCAGGTGTTGCCTGATTTGCATAAGCAACTGCCCCTACAGGACCTATTGCCACAATATCCTCCTTCTCTATACAGTTATATTTATCGTCTTATAATCCACATAGTTTACATGTGCTCCCTCTTGTACTTTGACATTTCTTCTAGCAGTATAATCGACCAAATATGAGCCTTTTTGAGATGTGCTAAACTCAGCGCAGAGCTTCGCTGCAAACTCAAGCACACTTTGGGGGATATTTTGCTTGTCTGTTCTTATTATAACATGAGATGATGGTATATCTTTTAAATGCAACCAAATATCTCTCTTTTTTGCCTCTTTTAGCAGCTCAATGTTACCTTTTTCACTCTTTCCAAGCATCACCTTGAAGCCCTCCATATAAAAACTTTCATACGAAACCATCTTGCCTTTTGCTTTTTTGGAGTGTTTTTGTTTGGGGTAGAGTATATTTATCTCCACCTCATCACTGGCTTGATTTATAGCATTCTTAAGCTTTTGAAAAAACTCTATCTTTTCGCTTAGATTTTCTCTCTCTATGTACAAAGAGTTTGCTTTTCTTTTTAGTTTTTTAGCTGCCTCAAAGAGAATATTGCCTGCTTCAGAAGCACTTCTTGCCTCTTTGGTAAAGGTGATTTTTACCAAATTTCCATCAAAATCTTTAAGCTCAACCTCTTTTTCATAGCCCTTGACCAAGTCAAGATTGCTAAACACGAGAGTTCCCCATAAGCTATAAGTATCACTCTTTTTTAGCAAGCTCTCTTCATCTTGCAAACCATCCAAAAGTTTTTTGAGTTTTTTGAGTTTTTTATCTATGTTTAAAATTTTCTGTTTTTTTAGAGTTGCAGTAGCATTTTTTGCCCTTTTTTCATACTCATTTTGCAAAAATTTCTCTATATCTTCTATCTCTTTGTGCTCTTTGTAGACAAATCTATCTTCTGTTTTTAGAGCCTTTAAGACAACGCCTCTTTTTACTTCTCTATATGAACAAGAGGAGTCGATATGCCTCAATGCCTCCAAGACGACACTGTTTGCATCTAAAATGATAGCATTTGTATTTTTACCTGTAAATTCGAGTTGCAGAGAAACTTCATCTGATTTGTACTTCGAGTTTGAGGTAACATCAAATTTTAAAACTCTATCATCTTTCAAAACTTCGATATTCTTAATCACAGAATTGGCAAATTTTTTAGACAAAATAACATCAAAAGGAGCTTTGTAAATCTTGGCTCTTTTCAATCCGTCTTTCATGAAGATATGAGAATCACCTCTTCTTAAATCAAAAAACAGAAACTCACTTCTATCAAACACCATCTTTATAATGCTATCTCCTACTCTAGAGACAGCGCTTATCTTTTTAAATTTTCTTAAATATTGTGCGATTTGCACCAGTTCATATCTTTTCATGTCTGCATTATACAGCAATAATTCTCAAAATTTCAAATTTAACTCTTTAACCTTTCTTGCTATATCCTCAGCTTGTGTGATTTCTGTCACAAGTGCCACACTTTTTGCTCCAGCTTTTATAACTTGGTCGATATTGTGCTCTTTTATGCCTCCGATTGCCACAAAAGGTATAGAGATATTTTGGGCTACAAACTGAAGATACTCTACTCCAACAGTTTCATAATCCTTCGTTTTTGTGTCAAATATAGGTCCCACCCCTATATAGTCAGCCCCAAGCTTCACGGCTTCTCTTGCCTGTTTTTTACTATGCGTTGAAAGTCCTATGATTTTATCATCCCCTATGAGCTTTCGCACCTCCAAAAGTGGCCAGTCATCTTGTCCTATGTGAACACCGTCTGCTTCGACCATCAACGCCAACTCTACATGGTCATTGATGATAAATTCCACCCCAGCCTCTTTTGTCATCTCTCTTAAAACTTTAGCCTCTTTGAGCATCTCTTTGAAGCTTTTGTCTTTTTCTCTGTATTGGATGATTTTTATGCCACCTTTTATCATCTCACTTACAACTTCTATGTTGCTTCTTCCATTTGAAAATCTCTCAAAAGTTATGCCATAAATTCCATCTGGAACTATTTTTTTACTACTTTTTACCAAAACATCTTTCTCCAAATAGTAGAGTTCATAGCGGATAGCCTCATACCCCTTGCCGATCTCATACATGTCAGCCGTCGTTTTGCCTATCTCCTCTATCACCCTCACAGCTTCTAAGGCTCTTTTGAAATTTGCTGTGATGATTTGGGATAGATTCTCTTTTTTGTCTATCTTGCTTTGGTTTGTGATTTTTTTACCGATATCATGATTTGCATCTCTGTGTTTTAATAGTTGATAATCTATATCTTTGAGGTTTTTTCTTATCTCGTGTCTGATGTTTCGCAATTTCTTAGTGAGCAATTCATCTTCATAATGAAACCTGCAAATATCTTCAACTACACGAATCCCCTCGGCTGCTCGGTTGACATTTGCATCTAGTATCCTGTAAGTTTTTATCATATGCTCTCCCAATTCTTATATACAGGCTCATAGCCTAACTCTTGTATCCTCTGTATCACCTCTTGAGTGCTTCTTTCGTCCGAAATCTCAAATTGAGGCTCTGTCTTGGCCTTAGTATATCCCCCAACTTCCGTCTTGGAGCCTGCTGAAAATTTGGTGGCACAAATGCCCAAAAGATTCTCTCTAAAGCTAGCCTCTTCTCTAGTGGAGATATTTATCTCAACTCTTGGCAAGAAGAGTCTATATGCGCACATAATCTGCACAAATGTTACATCATCAACTATTTTATTTGGCTTAAAATGACCCTCTGCATCATTAATCCTTGGAATCGAGAGACCAAATTCACACTCAAGATATTTATCACTCAAATACGAAGCATGGAGCCCACTAAAAAAAGCTTCACTTGCTATCTCCCCTAAACCAAAAAGAGAGCCGATATTTATAGATCTCATACCAGCTTTTGCGCCTCTTTGTGGAGTTTGCAGTCTATACTCATAGTTAGTTTTCTCTCCGCTTGTGTGCACTTTTTTATATATATCTCTGTCATAAACTTCTTGATAGACTGTTAATCCATCAACTCCAGCCAAATGCAACTTGGCATACTCCTCTTCGCTCATAGGATAAACCTCGATAGAGACAAAACTAAAGTATTTTTTGAGGATTTTTGTAACATCTATAAGGTATGAAATGGGAGTGATTTTCTTTGATTCACCTGTTAGAAAGAGTATATTTTTTATGCCGCTCTTTGCTATCTCTTTTGCTTCGATTTCAACTTCGCTAAGAGATAGTTTTTTCCTTTGGATTCTATTTTTTTTGCTAAAACCACAGTATGAACAGTCGCTACTGCAGTAGTTTGAGACATATATCGGAAGATATAGATTTATAGTGTACCCAAAGTTTGCTACTGTTATCTCGTGAGCTCTTCTTGCCATCTCTTCTAAATGGTTTTTTGCTTTTGGGGAGAGTAGATTTAAGAAATCAAACCTGTTTAACTTTTTTTTATGGATAGCCTTTGCTACCATCTTATCACTTACTCTCTCTAAGTAATTTTCAAAATCAAAACCCTCATACTCCTGCAAAACATCGAGAAAACTCATAAATTCAAAAATCCCGTAAGTGGGGAGGAGGCATTTGCATACCGACTCTCCTCTTGCAATTTTAGCAAATGCGCTGCTCTTCCTGCTTTTATAGCCAAAGAGAAGGCCTCTGCCATCTTGGCTGGATTTGAAGCGGTAGCTATTGCGGTATTTATAAGAACTCCATCGGCCCCCATCTCCATGGCATCGCACGCATGTGAGGGGCGTCCGATACCCGCATCAACGATGACAGGCAGATTGCTGTTTTCTATAACCATCTCAAGAATGCTCTTAGTTTGAAGTCCAGCATTTGAGCCAATCGGAGAACCAAGAGGCATCACAGCACTTGCTCCTGCGTCTTCGAGTTTTTTACAAATGATGATATCTGGCATGATATATGGCAAAACCACAAAACCCTCTTTTGCTAAAATTTTTGTAGCCTTTAGTGTCTCTTCATTGTCTGGCATGAGGTATTTTGCATCACAAATCACCTCGATTTTGACAAAATTTCCACACCCTGACTCTTTGGCGATTCTTGCGATTCTAACAGCTTCATTTGCATCTCTTGCACCTGAAGTATTTGGCAATAGAGTTATATGTTTTGGTATATAGTTTAGGATATTATCAGTTGGGTTTTCAAGATTTACTCTCCTAAGCGCAACCGTGATTATCTGCGAGCCACTTTTATCTAGTACCTCTTTTATCTCATTTTTGTCTCTAAACTTTCCTGTACCACTCAAGAGTCTGCTTGAAAACTCTCTGTCTCCAAGTTTAAGCACATCCATCTATCCACCTCCCATGAAGGTTATAATCTCTACACTATCACCACTTTTAAGTATAGTATCTTCATATCTATCTTTTTTGATTATGTTTAAGTTTATCTCCACAACTATGCCATCTTTTTTTAAGTCGATAAATTTTAACAAATCAGACACAGATGAGCCTTTTTTTATCCACTTCTCCTTACTATTTAGTTTTACGGATATCATGGCTAATCTTCATAGAGCAAAATTTTGGTCCACACATTGAGCAAAACTGAGCTATCTTGGCACCCTCTGCGGGCAACTCTTCATCATGGAACTCCAAAGCCCTGTCTGGGTCAAAGCCTATGTTAAACTGGTCAAACCATCTAAACTCAAATCTAGCTTTACTCATAGCATTATCCCGTATCTGAGCACCTGCAAACCCCTTGGCAAGATCAGCCGCATGGGCTGCAATCTTATAGGTGATAATCCCCTCTTTAACATCATCTTTATCTGGCAATCCCAAATGCTCTTTGGGTGTCACATAGCAAAGCATAGCAGTTCCATACCAGCCTATATTTGCAGCTCCCAAAGCTGAAGTTATGTGGTCATATCCAGGGGCGATATCAGTAGTCAATGGTCCTAGCGTATAAAAAGGGGCTTCATGGCAATCTTCTAGCTCTTTGGTCATGTTCTCTTTTATCATGTGAAGTGGCACATGTCCTGGACCCTCTATCATCACTTGGACATCGTGTTTCCAAGCTATCTTAGTTAATTCACCCAGAGTTTCGAGTTCAGCAAACTGCGCTTCATCATTTGCATCATATAAAGAGCCTGGTCTCAAACCATCACCTAGTGAAAATGCCACATCATAAGCCTTCATAATTTGACAAATATCTTCAAAATGCTCATACAAAAAGCTCTCTTTATGGTGATGCAGACACCACTTTGCCATGATAGAGCCTCCTCTTGAGACAATTCCTGTGAGTCTTTTTGATGCAAGTGGGATGTAGTGTAGCCTGACACCCGCGTGAATAGTAAAATAATCAACCCCCTGCTCGGCCTGCTCTATCAAAGTATCCCTATATATCTCCCAAGTCAAATCCTCTGCTACTCCATCTACTTTCTCTAATGCCTGATAGATTGGTACTGTGCCTATAGGAACAGCGGAATTTCTGATGATCCACTCTCTTGTTTCATGGATATTTTTGCCAGTAGAGAGATCCATAACAGTATCTGCACCCCATCTTGTAGCCCAAATCATCTTTTCAACTTCCTCTTCAATAGATGATGAAGTTGCAGAGTTTCCTATGTTTGCATTGACTTTGACCATAAAGTTTCGACCTATTATCATGGGCTCAATCTCTGGATGATTTACATTTGCAGGGATTACAGCTCTGCCCGATGCTATCTCATCTCTTACAAATTCTGGAGTATAAAAACTTGGCATTTTCGCTCCAAAGCTCATGCCAGGATGTTGCTCACAGAGGAGTCCACTTTTTCTCATCTCCTCTATCTTGCAATTTTCTCTTATCGCTATAAACTCCATCTCTGGTGTTATGATTCCTTTTTTTGCATAGTGCATTTGGGTGATATTTTTGCCGCTAGCTGCTCGTCTTGGTTTTGGGATATTTGGAAAACGAACTATATTTAACTCATCTTTGGCATATCTTTCATGAGAGTATTTGGAGCTAAAATTATCTAACTCCTCGGTGTCATTTCTCTCTTCTATCCAATTTGCTCTTAGAGTTTTTAGCCCTTTATGCAAGTCTATATCTGCAAATGGGTCCGTATATGGGCCTGTTGTATCATAAACAAAAAGCGGAGGATTTTGCTCAAGCGAGCCATCGCTTTTAACTGTTGGACTAAGAGTTATCTCTCGCAAAGGCACTCGTATATCGGCACGACTGCCTTGTTCAAAAATCTTTTTTGAATTTGGTAGATTTTGTATGTATGTTTTGTTGATCTCTTTTAGATTCTCTAGTGTTTTACTCATGTAGTTATCTCCTTTCCTACGCCCGCATTATCGGGATCAGGTAAAACGACAAGAGCGAGTAACTCCTGCCGAATGTTGAGGGTATTATCTCAGCCGAAATTTCAGCACCCCTAAGACATTTTGTGAACTGTTAACAATAAAAAGTAGTCGAATTATATCAAGCAAATCAAAAAAGTAGCTTAAGAGCTATCTTTTATCTCTTTAACTCTAACTTTAAAGCGGAGAGTAGTTCATTTTGCTGAGAAGATATATAGTCTCTTATCTTTGATTTTTGTGTTGCATTTGGAGATATATTTACTATTACTTGGTTATTTACAATACTAAATATATAAGCTTTTAACGCCAAAGTGGAGAGTATTTTTTTTTCATTTGCTAGTTGAAATTTTATAGTTAACTCTTTGTGAAACAAATCTCTTCTTGCCATATTTTCTGTCTGACTAGTAGGGATTTCAAAAGAGATTGAGCCCTCTGATATGCTCGTGATTGAACCCTCTACAAGTTTTTTGTGTTCAAGTACCAAAAGTGTATGAATCTTTTTTGTCGGCTCAATCCTAGCACTGCTTCTCTCTATCGGCGAAGATTGGAGAAATTGTAAATTGCCCAATACTATTATAAACTCACTTTTATCAATCTTTAAAATGTCGGCTTTAATGATATCTGGCACTCCATCATGTTGCACAAAGGTAAACTTTTCATTTTGGTAAAATGGAATTTTATCAGCTTTTATACCTACTTGCATAATTCCGTCACTAAAGCCATTTACTCTCGCTTTTTCAGTAATTGGTATGCCTTTATATATGTTATTCAAGGATATCTCACTATTTTTGCTAAATATATTTTTTAGCACTTTCAAGGGTTGCATAGTATCATAATAGTCAAAATCTACTGTGCCATAAAACACCTTTTTTCTGCTAGAAAGTTTTGACATGACAAAATATTTATCAACTCTATCCATGATTTTTTTGTAAGTATCACCTATATTATTAACGGTAATACCTATATTTTTAATCTCAAAGTCAAAAAGATTATAAATTTTATGGTTCATCTTGTTTATCATAGCTTTGGCTTGGTGTATCTTAGTATCTTTTAAAAACAGGACAAATGAGTCGCTGTCTTCCTGAAGTATCGGACTAAAATCTGTAAATTTATGTATAAAAGCTACCAAGTCCTTAAAGGTATAAGCATCATCTAAGTCAACTTCATATCCAAATTTGATGATAGAAAATATACTTTTTTGCTCTTTCGCAAATTTTAGATTTGCTTCCACCACTCCTCTATTTAAATAACTATTTATCTTGGTATCTCTGTTTTTCATGCTTTACCTCTTTTGTACATAAGTCTAACTTTACAGGCTAGGTATGATATTATACTCTACTTGATATAATTATGCAAGAAAAGAGACATGGGAGAAAAACTATAGTGGATGAAAAATTTAAAAAAGATTTAGGCAGATTGTATAAATTGATTAGTGAAAATCAAAAAAACTTAGGAAACTACTATAAATTAGTAGAGGAGAAAGATTATAGAAACGAAAAACTACAAGTATATATAGATGAGTTTTTAGATGAATGCGAACTAAAACACAATAAAGAGAACAGGCTCGCTGTTTTAAGCAGATTGATAAATTTGAGAGATGAACAGTTTGTTCAGGTGGTTTCAAAAAATGGTGCAAGCAGGCAAGATATCGAAAAGAAAAGAGCATTAGGCTATCTTTGGACGAAAAATTTTCACCTTAAAAAAGAGGAGGAAATCCTAAAAGTTATAGATGAAGAGAAACTGCTAAATGAGTTTTACAGAGTGCTGTTATCTGGTGTTCATGAGATAGGAGTTGCCATGAGCGACTGGCAATACAAATGGAACGAGCATATAATCAACAACATAAACCCAAGCCTCAATGAACAATTTGGTGAAGATACAATAAACTACTTAGAAGAAAATGGGCTGCTTGATATGGATGAAGATAGAAATATAGCAGATAGAGCCTACTCTGTTTTAGACAAAAGAGATGGCAAATATATAGTTTTGACTTATGCACAATTTTTCAAAGATGATGTGAAAAAAGTCTGTTTGCTGCTAGAAAAACTGATCAAGAGACTACAAACTTTACAAGATAGTGAGACAAATCAAAAAGAGAGTTATATAGAGTATTTTAGAGCCCTAAGTATTGCTTTTTCGGAGCTAGATAGATTTAAACTCCTAAAAAGATGGAAAGATGTCGACAGAGCTTGGATGAAGATTACTTCACCATTGCAAGTTGGACATCCACTAGAGTATTATGAGGATCATTATAGAAAAGCTGTCGCACTTGAGTGGGATGTAAGAATTTCAAATCCTAAAAATCTAGGTGCAAATGAGACGCTAAAAGATATAAATCAGATGCACAGAAGCATATTTGATAAAATCGGCAAGAACAAAGAAGCAATCTTTAAAAGAGTCAAAAAGAACTTGGACAATATACAACTCTACATAGGAAGACCAGCATTTTACTATGCTAGCGAATTTAATGGACTTTTTTCTGCGCAAGTTGTGCCAAACGATGAAGAGGTAAGCAAGGAGCTAGGCAAAAAGATTTTTGCTTTTGCAGACAACATACTCGACATCCAGAGGGCAAAACCATTTCTAAAGATAGACAAAATCATCTTTGGCGAAGAGTTTTTGAGAAAAGAGAGAGAACTTATATTTAAAAAAGAGAATCTTTGGCATAAAGTTTATGAAATAAGCACGATAGGGCATGAGTTTGGACACATTCTCTGGCTCGATAGCGATAGTGAAATACGCATGAACAAAAGCGGTGTATTTAAAAACATAGAGGAGTTTAAAGCAACAACAGGCGGGTTAGTTGCATTTTTTATGAATGAAAACCAACAAATAAAAGAGTATGTTTTTAGTGAACTCATCAAAAGAGCGGTTGGTCTGATAGCATGGAGAAAAACTGGTGAAGTAGAGCCTTACTACTGCGAAGGTTTGATACACTTAAAAGCTCTATTTGACTGTGATGTGTTGGATTTTGATGAAAAATTGACTATTAACGATAGTGAAGAAAATTATGAAAAACTAAAAAATTGGTACTTTAAAAATTATGAGAAATTGGCTCTTCACTATTTAGAAAAAAGAGATGCGAGTGAATTTTTAAGCCTCTTTGCCCACAAAGAAGATGGTGACTATATGCCAAATGAGACAAAAATCAAATCTTTTGTCTCATACTATTGGGATTTGCACCAAAAAATAGGAAGAGATATCGATAGTGAAGCCAAAAAAAGTGACTGGATATGATACACTTTTACTTCACGATTTTTATATAAGAATTTGCATAAAAAATTGTGACCGAACCTAAAACAATTTATAAGATTTAAAAGAGTATCATTTTGATTATAAAATCCCTTATTAAGAAAATTTTGTGAAAAAACATGTTACTGAACAGACTGTTATCTTTTTTAGTGTGGCCAAATGGTTATTTCTATCATCATTCATAGGTATTATTATTGGTGCCTTGATGTCTGGTTTTTTGTGGATACTGGAATTCTCTGTCAATAATAGAAGTGTACTGCCGATTCCATACTATTTCATACTTCCACTCGCTCTTCCTTTGACCATATGGGTAATAAAAACATTTGCTCCAAATGCTATGGGGCATGGAACTGAAAAGGTTATAGAGGCTGTTCACAAAAGAGAAGGCAAGATAAAAGTAGCTGTCATGCCTATAAAGCTGTTAGCAACAGTTTTTACGATATTTGCTGGTGGCTCAGTTGGTAAAGAGGGTCCTGGAGCTCAGATAGGTGCAGGAGCATCTTCAGTTATAGCTTCGATACTGCGATTTAGTGATGCAGACAGAAAAAAGCTTGTTATCTGCGGTATCAGTGCTGGTTTTGCATCTGTTTTTGGAACGCCGATAGCTGGGGCGATTTTCGGTATAGAGGTGTTAACAATTGGCGTAATCATGTACGATGTTCTACTACCATCTTTTATAGCTGGTTTTGCAGCATTTACCACTGCTCAGTTTCTAGGAACAGACTACACATATTTTGACATTCACTTCTATAAAGCTGTTGATTTGGATTTGACCCTTATAGCTGAAGTTTTAGTAGCAGGCATATTTTTTGGTGTTGTTTCAGATTTTTTTATAACAGTTTTAACCGACATAGAGAAGGTAGTCGCAAAAATAAAATACAATCCCTACATAAAAGCATTTACCGCAGGTCTCATCATGGTCATTGCAACCTTGATAGTTGGTGATAGATATCTAGGTCTTGGGCTCGGTATCATAGAAAATGCACTCGACCCTGAAGGCTTTTTATCCGCCGATATCAACTGGTATGACTTTATACTTAAAACTATTTTTACATCTATCTCGCTCGGAAGTGGAGGAAGTGGAGGGATTGTCACCCCAATATTTTATGTAGGTGCCACAAGTGGCGTTGTCTTTGGACATCTCATACACAATGAGGTGGCTCTTTTTGCGGCACTCGGTTTTGTAAGTGTCTTAGCAGGAACCACAAATGCTCCAATAGCGTCAGTTATAATGGCGGTGGAGCTTTTTGGTATAGAGATAGCGCATTATGCAGCTATTTCTGCTGTTGTTGCCTTCCTTGTTTCCGGTCATAGAAGTGTATTCCCTTCACAAAAAATTGCCATGAGTAAGGCTGGCAGCATAGATGTTGAGATGGGTGACGATATAGAACACTCAAATATAAGTATCCACATGGAAGACTTAGAAAAGTTTAAAAATCTAGGCTCTCAGATAAAATATAAAAGGCTAAAGTGGCAAGCCAAGAATTTTCACCATAAGAAACTATAATGCCCCTAAAAATCAAGACAACTCTCCAAAAGATTTAATTTCATACTAACCTGTTACCTTATGCTACATTTTTTAGATATTCAAGATACACATTCATTGGTTTTTGATAGTTTATATTTGAATGAAATCTATTATTACTCCACCAAGTAACTAACTCAATTTTTGATGTAGTGATTTTGCTCATAGACGAGGCAGATTTGTGAAGGCTTAGCAAGAGCTAAGTTGAACAAATCTAACGAAGTATATGCGCAAAATCACTACACCCTTTGGGGAGAGCAATAAGAGGCAATCTATAAGTAAAAAAATACTTGAATTAGCTTTAGCTAGTCCTTTATATTTTTTTACTTATATCTCACCACTTCTTGCTCTCTCAAAAGTTGAGTTAGTTACTTGGTGGAGTAATAATTGACTTGTTGTCATCTCCTCTTTTTAGTATCTCTAAGACTATTTTTGTTTTTTGCTCGACTGTATATGTTTTACCTTTTTTTCTACTCATAGTTTCATCTCCATAATTCTTATTATTTTAACTTTTTTGAAA
>JALUXQ010000220.1 GCA_027013265.1 Campylobacteraceae bacterium
TATAGACTGCTAGATTTAATCTGACGGTCTATACTCTCCTTTTTTTCGTTTTTCCACCATCTTTCTCTTTTTATCTTCCATCATTACTGCATCATTTAGTGCCTCTTCACCATCTTGTAATGCACCATCTAAAAATTTATTTTTATCATCAAACTGCCCTGTTTTTATACCCCACAAAAGTGCCCAAAGACCAAATCCTCCTAGAAGTATGGAGGCTCCTAACATCATAGCTATTATCCATGAACTCATGCCTTTTTTTCCTTTATAATCAAATTTATTCTCATTGAGTTTCCTATTACCAAAAGTGAGCTTAGTGACATAGAGAGTGCTGCAAAAAGTGGTATGACATATCCTGCCATCGCTAGAGGTATCGTTATGGAATTATATAAAAACGATAGCACCAAGTTCTCTTTGATGATTTTGTATGTTTTTCTTGATATCTTAAATGCAAAGTATAAAGAATCAAATGTATCATTCATCAAAACCACATCACTCACACTAAGTGCGATATCTGTTCCACTTCCAAGAGTGATGGCAATCTCACTTTTTGACAGAGCTAAAGCGTCATTTATGCCATCACCTACCATCACCACTTTTTTACCATCTTTTCTCGCAAGTTCGACTATGTCTGCTTTATCATTTGGCAAAAGTGAAGCATAAAAATCAACGATGCCCACCTCTTTTGCAATTTTTTTAGCCACGATTTCATTATCTCCTGTGAGCATTTTAACTTCTATGCCAAGCTTTTGTATCGCCTCAATTCCCTCTTTTGCATCGCTTCTAGGACTATCTTCAAGAGCAAAAACTGCTACAACTTCACCATTTATAGCAAAATAAAATGTACTAAATTCTCTAAAATACTCGCTTGAATTTATACCGTTTTCTTCTAAAAAACTCAGGCTCCCACCCAAAATTATATCTTGTCTGTACTTTGCTTTTATCCCTTTTGCCTCTACACTCTTTACCTCTTGCAACTCTTTTGTTTCACAAGACTCAAACTCTAAAGCTATAGTTTTACTTATAGGGTGTGTAGAATTTTTTACTAGCGAATACAGAAATGATTTGTCGAACTCTTTTAGATATATCCTTTCAACTATCTTTGGCTCTCCTGTTGTTATGGTTCCAGTTTTATCGAGCATCAAAGTATCACATTTTGCCATAGTTTCTAAAAAAGTTGCCTCTTTAAAAAGTATCCCTTTTTTAGCCCCAAGCCCCAAGCCAACAAGCGTTGAAACTGGAGTCGCCAAACCTAGGGCGCAAGGGCAAGCGATGACTATGACAGAAATCGCAACTATCAAAGATCTCTCAAATCCAGCACCACCAAAAAACCAAAAAAGAAATGTTCCGATGCAAAGCAGTAAAATCGCAGATGAGAAGTATCCAGATACTATATTTGCAATCTTTTCAATCTTTGGTTTTTTACTCATCGAATCTTCAAGTAAAGATGTGAGTTTGCTGAGAACTGAGGAGTTAACATAACTAAGAGCCTTGTATCTTATCACGGCATCAAGGCAGATATAACCACTCAGGATTTTATCACCCTCTTTTAAAAACAGAGGCTTTGATTCTCCTGTGAGGCTAGAAGTATCAAAAGAGGCAGCTCCAGAAGTTATCACTCCATCTATCGCTATCTTTTCGCTCGCTTTTATCTCTACAATATCACCGATTTTCACCTCTTCTACGCCCAAGAGTATCTTTTCGTCATCTTTTACAACCAAAACTTCAGTAGGAACTGAGTTTGTAAAACTATCTAATCTATCTACTGCTTTTTTCTTGCTTAAAATTTCTAAGTATTTACCAGCAAACACAAAAGTGATAATCATAGTAACAGAGTCAAAATATACTTCGCCTTTTTGCGAAAACATAGCGTACAAAGAGTAGATATAAGCAAGAGTTGCACCAGTAGCTACTAGTATATCCATATTTATATATCTATGTTTTATACCATAATATGCACCTTTAAAATAGACTGAACCCGTATAAAAAAGTGTTGGTGTTGCTAGTATAAATTCGGCAAAATTTAAAATATTTTTGATTTCACTCTTCATACCTGTAAAGTACCCTGCATATTGAGCGATGGCAATCCACATGATATTCATGGTGGTAAAAACCCCCACTAAAAGCTTGGAGTAGTACTCTCGTCTAGCGGCATTTGCTTGAATCTCTTGCATACTTGGGTCATATGGATAAGCATTGTATCCTATGCTTCTGATAGTTAGAATTATCTCTGAAAGCTTGATAGTATCACTATCCCACACGATTTTAGCTTTATTATTTGCTTGATTAATACTAGCCTCTACTATGCCCTCTTTTTGGTGCAGAACCTTTTCATTGAGCCAAACACAAGCCGAGCAGTGAATACCCTCTATGATAAGGTATATCTCACTAAAGCCCTCTTTCTCTTTTATATATTTTTGATTAAAACCATCCAAGTCAAACTTCTGCACATCTCTTATATCTTCTAGTGCTGGCTCCAACTTTGTGTTTCCAAGTTTTTCGTAAAAGTCATCCAGGCCCTCACTCTTTAAAAGATGATAAACTCCTTGGCAACCTTTGCAACAAAAGTAATTCACCTCATCTTTAAAACTACCATCTTTTATCAATACTTTTTCATCAAATTCGAGATGACAATGATCACACCGTCTTTTTTGCATGCACCATACCTTATACCAAAACTTAGAGTGCTATTATATCGTTACTTTCTAAAAATTTGCTCTTTTCTTGACAAAAATCTTACTTTATTATAGAATTACACTTGAATTAGCAAGGAGACTCTTCCTTTGCAAATATTTTACTACACAAAGCACTTCTCATTATTAGATATTGATTTAGATTGGGAACCAAGCTTCATGGAATAAAAACTTACATACAAAGAAGGCAAAATGAGCACGAATCAATCGTCGCAAAACAACAAAGCAAACAGCAACCATCATAGAAAAGCAAGAACTCATGTACCAGTAGAGGGCTACAAGATAGAAAACCTAAGAAATATGGGATTAGAGAAGTTAGTTGAAATCGCAACTAAATTAAATGTAGAAAACCCAAATGAGTTAAAGAGACAAGATTTGATGTTTGAGATACTAAAATCTCAAGTAAGCAAAGGTGGTTTTATACTTTTTACAGGTATCTTAGAGATTACTCATGATGGATACGGTTTTTTAAGAACAACAGATACAAACTTTAGTGACAGCACAAATGATGCATATGTAAGTGCCACTCAAGTCAAGAAATTTGCCCTAAGAAATGGTGATATCGTCACAGGACAAGTCAGACCTCCAAAAGACCAAGAGAGATATTATGCACTTTTAAAGATAGAAGCCATCAACTATCTACCTATGCATGACAGTAAAAAAAGACCACTTTTTGAAAATCTAACTCCAGTATATCCAACGCAACAGATAAAATTAGAGTATGATCCCATGAAAATAACAGGTAGAGTTTTGGATCTTTTTACACCTCTTGGTAAGGGTCAAAGAGGCTTGATAGTTGCACCTCCTAGAAGTGGTAAAACTGAGTTGATGAAAGAGTTGGCTCATGGCATCGCACACAATCATCCTGAGATAGAGTTGATAGTTTTACTAGTAGATGAACGACCTGAAGAGGTAACTGATATGCAAAGATGTGTAAAGGGTGAAGTATACAGCTCAACCTTTGATATGCCAGCAACTAACCATGTACGAGTTGCGAACTTGGTAATAGAAAAAGCAAAAAGACGAGTTGAGATGGGCAAAGATATAGTCATATTACTTGATTCTATCACTAGACTTGCTCGTGCTTATAACACAGTCACTCCATCAAGCGGAAAGATACTAAGTGGTGGTGTTGATGCAAATGCTCTACATAAACCAAAAAGATTTTTTGGAGCAGCTAGAAATATAGAAAATGGCGGGAGTTTGACAATCATCTCAACTGCACTGATAGAGACAGGAAGCAGGATGGATGAAGTTATATTTGAAGAGTTTAAAGGTACAGGAAACAGCGAAATTGTTCTAGATAGAAATATCTCTGATAGAAGAATATATCCAGCTATCAATATAATGAAATCAGCTACAAGAAAAGAGGAACTACTATTAAGTCCAGATAATCTACAAAAGATTTGGGCGATAAGGGCTGCCATAGCTCAAATGGAAGACATAGAGGCTCTTAAATTTTTATATGCGAAGATGTTAAAAACAAAAGACAATGTGGAGCTACTCTCTACTTTAAATGACTAACAGCAGGCAAGTCTCTATTTGCTTGCTGCTCTGTGAAATGGATTTTGATAGTCAGTTTTTTCACAACCAGACATAAAAGCTGTGATACCAACCATCAGCAGTAAAAAGATAAAAACTTTTTTCATTATAACTACCTCTAATTTCTTTTAAGCTATAATATCATAAAAATCCAAAGAGAAGGTTTTATTTTGTCACAAGTTCTAGCTCTGAAATATCGTCCAAAATCATTTGATGGTCTTATCGGTCAAAATTCTGTCACACAAACTCTTTCATTGGCACTTAACCAAGATAGGCTCTCCCATGCCTATCTTTTTTCAGGATTAAGAGGAAGTGGAAAAACATCAACTGCTAGAATTTTCTCTAAAGCCCTTATATGCGAAAAGGGTCCAACTGCCACACCTTGCGAGGAGTGTGAAAATTGTAAAATGGCAAATGAAAATCGCCATATAGATATCATTGAAATGGATGCAGCAAGTAGTAGAAAGATAGATGATATAAGAGAACTGATAGAGCATACAAAATACAAACCAAATAGTGCAAGATACAAAATCTTCATCATAGATGAAGTCCATATGCTCACAAAAGAGGCATTTAATGCTCTTTTAAAAACCCTAGAAGAGCCTCCAGAGTATGTAAAATTTATATTGGCAACTACAGATCCTTTAAAACTTCCTCCAACTATACTCTCAAGAACTCAACACTTTAGGTTTAAGCAAATCGGGCAAAAAGATGTAGTAAATCACCTCAGCCACATACTAAATCTGGAAAATATGGAGTATGAGATAGAAGCCTTGCAGATGCTAAGTCGTGCGGGCAATGGCTCTCTTCGCGATACTTTGACTCTACTTGACCAAGCCATGATATTTTCAAAAGGGGATATAACTGCACCTAGTGTTGCCTCTATGCTAGGACTTTTGGATCCAAAAGAGCTGGATTTAATCTTTGAAACCATACTAAATAGAGATAAAACAAAGATACTTGAGATTTTAAAAGAGCTTGAAACATATGAGTGCGAAGTGGTGATAGACGAAATCACAGCCTATCTAAAATCTGCTTTTTTTGAGAGTGACAGTAGATTTTCTACACTTTTACATGAGAGGTTTTTTAGAATATTGAGTGAAGCAAAAAATCTTCTTTATATCAATGCTGACAACTCTTTTGTGCTCTCATTGGTATTTTTCAAGATGATTGAAGCAACAAATATAAAAACTGTTGAAGAGATAATAGAAAATCTTGAAAATGAAAAGTTTAGAGTCCAAGAGGAGCAGACAACACCAAAAAAAGAGCCCAAAAGCAGAGAAGTAACTGTGCAAAAAGAGGCTATAGTGCAAGACAGAGTAGTTCCAGAAAGCAAAAGTGGTTTTGATAAGTTGATTTTGCTACTAAAAGACAGAAGCCTAGAAGTTGGTAACTGTTTTGAAAATTCTATCTCTTTTGTTGGATTTGAAAACAATAAACTAAGCCTAGAGACAAGTGCGGATGAAGATTGCAAAAAGGTACTTCGCCATGCATCAAGCATAATCAAGCATTTTGTACAGCAGGTATTTGGCATAGATACCACAATAAACATGATAAAAAATCAAGCCAAACCAAAAGAGGTCGTAAAAAAACCAGAACAGTCTAGCAAAGAGGGTGAAAATTGTGGAAGTTGCGTAGCAGAACACCTAACAAAAGATCAAAAAGAGATAGATGCGAATGAGATTTTGAACAACCCTTTTATCAAAAAAGCTACAGAGTTATTTGACACAAAAAAAATAGAAGTTCACTCTAAAATCTGAGAGGCCACTTAACATTTTTGATTTAGAGTTCTATTCTCTTTTAAAATTTATAAGACAATCTTTGCTTACTCATTACTTGCTATTATAATACTTTCAAAAAATGAAATTTGTCTTTTTTCTGAGATATTATAATTTTTGAAAGATTCCAATTTTTCTA
>JALUXQ010000221.1 GCA_027013265.1 Campylobacteraceae bacterium
ACGCATAGAAATAGAATCTAGCTTTATCATTCCATCTTTATCACACATGAAGTCATCACTACTGTTAATACCCTCAAATCTATCTTTTATCATCTTAATACTTTTTAAGATAAAATTCAGTAGTTCCTGGTTATTTGCTTTATCCATAAATCACATCTTTTTGAATATTAGAAATTATAACTTGATTATTGTTTTTATGTTTGTGAAATAGATCTACCTTTTTATGATACACCTCTTCAAGATAATTCCAAAGTCCCGCAAGATTATCAAATGTCTTATGCCTAAACTCGACATAAATATCAATATCGCTATCTTCGCTCTGCTTATCTTTTGCATAACTACCAAATAAGCCAATTTTATCAACCTCAAACTCTTCTTCAATATAAAGCTTGTTATCTGCAAGAATATTTAATATCTCATTTTTAGTCATTGCAAACCTCCTTATACTGCAACAAGTCTATTATAGCATATTTTGTAATTAGGTAAAAACGGTGACTACCTTGGGATGCCTTGTCTTTGTGATTGGGATAGCATATTTTGCAAATCTTGCATGCCTTTTTTGCCTGAAAATTTCTTTGCCATTTTTGCTGCATTTTTGAATTGTTTTAGAAATCTGTTTACTTCCATTTGCGAGAGTCCAGCTCCTGTGGCTATCCTTCTTTTTCTGCTATTGTTTAAAAGTGCTGGCAATTCTCGCTCTTTTTTTGTCATGGAGCCTATCATGGCTTTGATTCTCTTCATTTCTACTGAATTTTCAAGATCCACATCTTTTAATTTGCCAGCCATGGACGACATACCAGGAATCATACCCATGATGGATTTCATACTTCCTAGTTTCTTCATCTGCTCCATTTGAGCTAGAAAGTCATTAAAATTAAATTCACCTTTTTTTATCTTGGAGGTGATTTTTTTTGCCTGTTTTTCATCTATGATTGCACTTGTCTTTTCTGCCAAACTCTCTAAGTCACCCTCTCCCATCAAGCGATTGACGATACGATCACTTATAAAAGGCTCTATATCTGCAACCTTTTCACCATTTCCAATAAAACGAAGAGGTATGCCTACTTGTGAAGCGATTCCAAGAGCTACTCCACCTTTGCTGTCGCCATCATATTTACTTAAAATTACTCCGCTTATGCCTATCTTTTCGTTAAATGAGCTAGCACTTCTAACAGCATCTTGACCACTTAATGAATCAGCCACATAAAAAATCTCATCAGGGCTTAATACTTTTTTTATACTTTCAAGCTCACTCATCAGTTCATCATCTATCGCCAATCGTCCTGCGGTATCGACTATAAGTACATCATAGAGACCTTTTTTTGCCTCTTTTATGGCTATTTTTGCGATTTTTGCTGGGTTTTTTTCAGATTCATCAGAAAACAGATCTATCTCATTTGTACTACACAGTTGTTTTAGCTGCTCAACAGCTGCCAATCTTTGAAGATCACAAGCAGCAACTAGTACCTTTTTTTGTCTAAGTTTCAGATAATTTGCCAATTTTACAGTTGTTGTGGTCTTTCCGCTTCCTTGAAGTCCTGCCATCAAAACAACAGTTGGTGGCTTCGATGAATAGACAAACCCTTGTTTGCCAGGAGCCGTTAGGATTTTTGTTAAATTTGTCTTTAGTGATTTTAGAAAATTGAGTTGCCCGATTCCAGCAGCTTTTGTCTCTAGCTCTACTACTTTTAAAAGCTCTTTTACAACTTTATGGTGAACATCTGCTTTTAATAGGGATTTTTTGAGAGTATCAAGAGCCTTTTTTAAGGCTTTATCATCATCTGCAAATCTAATTTTATTTACAGCACTTTTAAATGAATCGGTTAAAACACTAAACAAATCTGCTCCTTTTTCGTCTAAATTGAAAGAGTGAAATGTTACATAAATATTGCTTTAAGTTTGATAAAAGAATATTTTAATAAAAATTCACTATAATGCCCTTTCTAAGTAGGTGGAGAAACAATGGAGAACAGGATGATACAATCAAAAATGGTGATTTAACAAAAGGTTCGATAAAAGAGCATATAAAAAACATCGCTATTCCATCCTCTATCGGATACTTTTTTCATACTATGTTTAATGTCACAGATACATTTTTTGCTGGTAAAATTTCAACACAATCTTTAGCGGCTCTATCTTTAACATTTTCTATATTTTTTATGATAATCGCGATAGCAGGTGGTATGAGCCAAGGAGTTACTGCCCTTATAGGTAATGCTTTGGGCGAAAAAAACAAAGAGCACGCAAAACAAATAGTATGGCACTCTTTGATTTTATCTATATCGTTAGCAGTTATCCTGAGCATAACTGGGCTTTTGGCAGCACCATATCTGATGAAGATTTTAGGCGCACACGGCAAATACCTAAATGAAGCCCTCTCATACATAAATGTTATACTTTTTGGCTCAATCTTTTTTGTAGGAGCATTTTTCTCAAATGCTATGTTAAACTCTATCGGAAATACTGTTGCATTTAGAAACTTTTTGATTGGTGGATTTATCTTAAACACGATACTTGATTTTTGGTTTGTCAGAGGTGGTCTTGGCGTAAGTCCGCTTGGTGTCAAGGGAATTGCCCTAGCGACCATTATCATAGAGTTTTTAGGCATGGCTTATCTAATCACAAACTTAAAAAAATCACATCTATTAGAAGATATGCCAAAGTTTAAATATGACAAACAAATCATCTTTTCCTTTTTAAAACAAGGGGTTCCGCCAACAGTAAATATGCTTCTTATGGCTCTTGGCATGTTCATAATCACATACTATATATCGCCTTTTGGCAAACATGTAGTGGCGGCTTATGGAGTCTCTATAAGAATTGAGCAGATATTTTTACTTCCTAGCATCGGTTTAAATGTGGCTGTTTTATCTATCGTATCACAAAATAATGGTGCAAAACTATACGATAGAGTAAAAGAGACAGTTTGGCTTGCACAAAAAATAGGAGTATTTATATGGATAGTTGGCATGTTTTTCATATATACTTTTGGCGAACATTTGATGAGTCTATTCACAGCGGACGAAATGGTCATAAAAGCTGGTCTTGGGTACCTATATGCCGCAGGTAGTGCACTCTATGCTTATATGTTGGTGTTTATAAATATTTCGCTTCTTCAAGGTATAAAAAAGCCTGCACTTTTAGTCTATCTGAGTCTATTTAGACAACTCATAGTCCCTATAGCTTTTTTCAGCTTGCTTGCCTTTTTCAAAGCTCCCCTTGACCTATACTGGTGGAGTATCGTTTTAGTCATATGGGGCTCAGCAATTTTCATGCTTTGGTATGCAAAAAGAGAGTTAAAACTACTAAATCCATAGATTTACTTGACTTTAAAAAATAGTTGTGGTATAATTTCGCTATCTTATAAAGATTACAAGGATAATCATGTTTAAATCTTGCCCTATTTCATCTCGCAGAATCGACTCTAACTTAGTCCGTTTCATATCTGCTCAAGTTTCAATTGTTACCATGCTGCTTATAGTGACAAAAATGCCAGTATTTGCCATTATATTACTGATAGACTTTGTGATGAGAGCATTTAGAAAGCCTAACTTTAGCCCATTTTTTATCATGGCTAGATTTGGGATTAGTATCTTCAGATTGAAACCAAAAATGTGCGATGAAGCACCAAAAAGATTTGCTATGTTTATGGGGCTTGTCATCTCTTTAACCCTTAGCATACTATATATTGGACACAATGAATATATATCAAGCACTATAGCCTTTATACTCTTTGGTTGTGCTATGTTAGAGACTCTGTTTGATTTTTGCTTAGGATGTAAGATTTACCAAATCATAAAAATAGTTAAAAAATCATCATGATTGGCATCACATCAAAAACTACATATGCAGTCGCAGCCCTCTATCAGCTAGGCTCTTGCGAACAAGGCAAAACACTAAAGATAAAAGATATAGCATCAAGTGCAAATATTCCTCAAAAGTTTCTTGAACAGATTTTACTAGAGCTCAAAAAAAAAGGGCTACTCTCTAGTATAAAAGGTGCACATGGTGGATATAAGCTTGCAAAACCATTAGAAAATATAAAATTAAAAGATATAGTTTCTATTTTAGAAAATGATACTTTTTCAGACATGTGCAAAACAAACAATGGCGTATTGAAACTCTTCTGGAGTGATATACAAGCATCTTTCAACAGGGTTTTTGATGTCCCCTTGTCTGAATTTGAAAAATACGAAGAGAAGATAAACCAAACACTAAACTTCTCTATTTAGTCGATGGAGCAATAAAATGAACTTTGAAGATTATAACACGCTATTAGTGCAATCAATTGGAAACAAAATAGGCTCAACTGCCCCCGTGATAACTCCATCAGCATCTTTTGGTTATAAAGATGCTTTGCAGGCAGAAAATATTTTTGCAGGAGTTGAAAAATTACCGCTTTATGCTAGAGTTGGAAATCCAACAAATGCAAAGCTAGAGTCGATAGTCACAAAAATAGAAAACGGTTTTAGCTCAATCGCTACCTCTTCTGGCATGGGAGCAATATCTATGGTGCTTAGTGCGATTTTAGGCGCAAACGATGAAGTACTCTGTATCGGTGGATTTTTTGGAGGAACTTATACGCTTGTTGGTGAAACACTCAAAAGATTTGGTGTTAAAAGTAGCTTTTGTCAAGTAGATGATTTTAAACATATAGAGAAAAAGTTAAACTCAAACATCAAGATAGTTTTGCTAGAGAGTGTGGGAAATCCTGGGTTGAGACTGCCTGATATCAAAAAAATTGCAGATTTGTGTAGAACTTACGAAACCATTCTTGTGATAGATAACACTGCTACACCGCTACTCATTCAACCGCTAGATATGGGAGCTGATATAGTTGTACACTCAAGCACAAAAAATATGAGCGGACACAGTGCCTCTCTTGGAGGAGTAGCAGTTTTTAGAGAAGTAAATGCTCAAAGCGATAAACTCTTAAACCCAAAATATCAAGACCTTCACGGCATAGTAGAAAAAGCGAAAAAAGCCGCATTTGTAGCGATTTGCAAGAAAAGAGCCCTAAGAGATATAGGCATGAGTGCAAATGCTTTTGGCTCATTTCTAACGCTTCTAGGACTTGAGACTCTTGGACTCAGGGTTGAGAGAATCAACAAAAGCGTAGCAAGTATCGTTAGAGTTTTAGAAGAAAAATTTCCAAAAGATATAGTGGTAAACCACCCCTCTTTATCAAAAAGTGAAGATTTTGAAATCTATAAAGAGTTTTTTAGTGATGGTTGTGGTCCAATTTTTACGATTGACTGTAAAACACAAGAGAGGGCTTTTAGATTTGCAGACAGTTTAAAACTCGCAACTCTGACTGCAAATATAGGAGACAATCGCACACTTGCACTTCACATGAAAAGCACAATTTATAGAGATTTTGATGAAAAATCAAGACAATTCTTGGGGATAACAGATGGGCTAATCAGGGTATCAGTTGGACTCGAAAATCCAAATGACATCATAAATGACTTCTTAGGAGCATCACATGTTTAGTCAAAACAAAATAAAACAAATAGTAGAAAATACACTCATAGCGGACTCTTATTCGCTAGGGGCTCATTGGGTTTATGATGAAAAACAACTTGAAAATCTGGATATAGACTGGGGGGAGTTAAATGCACCGCAAGCCATGTGGCACAAAGGAAAAAGTGCTGGAGATTTTACACATATTGGCGATCAGGCGTATTGGCTATATCAGTTTCTAAAAGGCAAAGAGAGCTTTGAGCCATCTACTTATCTAAACTTCTGGAAAGAAAAAATGTCAGATTATGACGGATATATAGATGGTGCGACAAGAGAGACACTTGAAAATATAGAAAATGGCAATATGATTGGCTCAAACTCACACGATTTTTCAGTCATAGGCAGAATCACACCTTTGCTTCTTGTAAGTAAAAACGAAGATGCTTTTAGAGAAAATGTGCAAGAGTTTGTCAAACTATCTCACAACAATAAAACTGTCCTAGAGGCTGCTGATTTTTTCGCTAGATTACTTTTTGCTGTAGAAAA